>NZ_CDWTMG010000187.1:1015-10001 GCF_977945845.1 Frankia sp. CcMO1 | reverse complement strand
ATGACGAGTTCACCCAGCGGGGCGAGCGCGTCGAGACTCGCGGTCGTCACCGCGCCGCCGACCGATTCATAAATGATATCGGGACCGTTTCCGTCGCTCGCCGCGCGCGCCTGCTCAACCCAGTCGGGTCGGGTGTAGTCGACTCCTGCGTCAGCGCCGAGCGAACGGGCTGTGTCGAGCTTCTCGGCGGTACTCGCGGCGGCGATCACGCTCCTTGCCCCCGCGTGCTTGGCGAGTTGGACGAGAAGCGTGCCGACCCCACCGGCGGCGGCGCTGACCAGCACCGCCTTGCCCTTCGGCGGTGCCTGCCTGGTCAGGTGCAGGGCAGTGAGTCCCTGGACCATCAACGCCGTCGCATCCTCGAACGGTAGTTCCGGTGGAAGCGGGGCGACGAAGTCGGCGCTGATCAGGACATGGTCCGCGTAACCCCCGAATGACACGCCCGCGGCAAACAGCGGCGCGGCGACGCGGGCACCGATCCCGAGCCCGCCGACACCGGCCCCGACGGCTTCGACGGTGCCGGCAACCTCCATGCCGAGGACGGCAGGAAGATCGGGTGTCACCGCATACCGGTTCTCACGCATGAGGACCTCGGCGAAGTTGACGCCGGCCGCATGGACTCGGACGAGTACCTGACCGGGACCCGGCGCCGGAGTGGGAGTCTCGACGATCTCGAAGACCTCGGATCCGCCGAAACGGTGTATCTGGACAGCTTTCACGGTGTGTATACCTCGCTTACCCGGAATGCGTTGTTGTCTGGCCGCGGCTCCACGGTGGGATGCGCGCTCATCCGTGGTCGCGTATGTAGCGGACCAACCCGACGACGTCGTCAGGGACCAGGCGTCCGATGGCGCCGCTGGAGTAGACAGCTGTGATCACGCTGCCATTGGGGGCCAGGACGAAACCGGTTGACTGGAGGTACCGCCGCGGGTCGCCGGAGGATTCATCATTGATGTAGGCATCCGTCGCCTCGGCTATCCCGTCGACGTCGGCACTGTGACCGACGGGAAAATCGATGCGATGCTTGTCGACGAGTCTGCGGCCGCTCTCCTCGTCGTCGACGGACAGCGCGGCGACCCGGACATCGAGATCCGTGAGAGCGTCGCCCGCCCGCTGGAACGCCGCGAGTTGTGCGTTGCAGTACGGGCACCACGATCCGCGATAGATCAGGACGACGCCGAAGTGGCCGGCCAGGTCCTCTGGCAGGCAGAGGGACCCTCCGCCGACCTTGGGAACCTGGACCTTCGGGAAGAGCTGGCCGTTGTCGAGCCGATTCATGATTGTTGCTCCCTCGCGCTGTCGCGTCGGGCGGTGTTGCCACTTTGAGTAGTGGACTGCCTGGTCCAGCGTACGGAGCTAGAATTGGACTTACAAGTCCAGTTTCGGTTAGCCTTACCGTCCGTGAGATCCATGAAGCCTGTGCCGATACTGACCCCTCGGGGTGCTGCGACCAGAGCCCGCATCGTGGCGGCCGCGGCCGAGCTGGTGCGCGAGCGCGGGGCGGCCGGCACGAGTCTGGACGATGTGATAGCTGTCACCGGGACCAGCAAGTCGCAGCTGTACCACTACTTCGCCAACAAGGACGACCTGATCCGGGCGGTGATACGGCAACAGGCGCAGCAGGTTGTCCAGGCCCAGCGCCCGGAGCTGGACTCCCTGGACTCCCTGGCCGCCCTGGGGCGCTGGCGAGACAAGATCATCGAGATACGGGCCGCGGTCGATCACACCGGCGGATGCCCGCTCGGGTCCCTGGCCAACGAGCTCGCCGATGGCGATCCGCGGACCCGTGGCGTCCTGCAGAGCTGCTTCACCGAATGGGAGTCCCCGCTGCTTGCCGGACTCACCGCGATGCGCGAGCGGGGAAGTCTTCGATCGGAAGCGGATCCGGCCGCGCTCGCCGAAGCCATCATGGCCGCGTTGCAGGGCGGTCTGCTGCTGAGCAAGACTTATCGCACCGATCGCCCGCTCGTTCGAGCATTGGACATGGCCATCGACCATGTCCGCAGATACTCCTGCGATGATGAGACGTGATCTCGGGAATCGGTATTTCGGCTGGTCGCACGCAGTCGCGGGCCGTGCCAGGTGGCGTCCGCGGCCCAACCCTCCACGCAGGTGATCAGTGATCGGCAGCCACGACTCGTGGTGAGAGTGTAGGACACCCCGAACATACGGACGATCACGGTGGCGATCCGGGTCAGGGTCCAGCGATGGTCACCCTGATTCTCGTTTTGAGATCAGGCCCGCCGCGCGGCCGGGCTACGCGCGCCCGTGGGACGGCTGCGCTCGCTGGGCGCGTTGCTGCAGGTCAAGCACGGTGTTGGCCCTTGGGCGTCTTACAGGCGAGGTGCGCGGTGCGCGTGCGGGCGAGCAGGTCCGTCAGGGCCGGGGTGAGGTTGGGGGCTAGGGCGGCCGGTTCGACCAGCCGTCGGGCGGGGGCGGGAAGATCGGCGAGGTCGGCCTTGAAGCGGCGGCCTCTCCCAACGTCGCCGGGCCGATGATCCGCCGGCCGCCCTGCATGACGAGCCGCAGCAGCGGCTCACCCAGGGAAGGTGGACGCTCGTCCCGGAGGCCGATCGTGTCGTTTGTGCCGGACCGGCGGAAGACCTGTTTGCGGCCGGGCAGGGTCTGCTCGCCGGGCGACAGCTCGCACGGCGGGTGGCCAGAGAAGTGCCGGGGAGGGACGAGGTCTGCGGGGGGGCCACGGAAGACGCGTTGTCTGTACCGTCCGCCGAGGCCGGGGAACGGCGGTGGGCATGGCCTGGCGCATCCGCCTTCCGGTTCCCGTCGGTGAGTTCCCGTGACCGTTGCAGCAAGAGGTAGTGGAGTCATAGCTACGCGTGACATCGGGAGTGGCGCGGGAAGGTCGCGGCGCGGGCGGCGGTGAAGTATCGCATGATTCCGGTGTGGCCGAGGGAGTAGCGCCCGGGCTGCGGCCAGACGGCGAGCCCGTGCGGCTCGTGGCCCACCGGGATCTCGGTCAACAGCCGGCCGGTCGTCGGGTCCGGCCCGCCGTTCCCGCCGTTCCCGCCGGTGTCGAACACGTACACGACGTTGCTGCGCCGGCCGGACAGCCACAGCCGGGTCCCGTCGGCGTTGACGTTGCCCATGTCGGGAATCCCGCCGCCGGGGATGGCCCAGTTTGCGACGATCTTCCTGGTGGTGAAGGAGATGACCGACACGGAGCCCCGATTTACAGACCGCCACTTTGGGGTGTCGCAGGCCTGCTCTGGGCGTCGCAGGACTGCTACTCCACGTACGCCACATCCGTGGACTCCACTCCACGGCCTGTCATCATGACGGTATGACGGGTAGCGATCTCGGGCGATGCCGGTGGAGCATGCTCGTGGTGGGCCTGGTGGGCCTGGTGGCGGCCGTGGCGGTCGCGGGTTGCCGTGACACAGGCGCAGCGGATGTATCCCGTAGCCGACAGAACGTTGCGGCAGCGACATCGCAACCATCTGTGACGACGGTGCCACGTTTGCGGCAGGCGATGGTGACCGTGCAGGCCGGACGCTCGCGCACAGTCGTCGGGCTGAGCGTGGTGGCCCTGCACGGCCGGGTCACCGGCCCCGCGGCATCCACAACGTGGACGATGCTGTCGGGACCGGCCCCGGCCCGGTTCGCCGGTGACACGCCAGACACGACGGTGACCCTCCCGGTTCCGGGCAACTACGTGTTCCAGTTGACCGCGACCGACCGGTTCGGCCGTTCACGATCCTCGCGGACCAGGCTGACCGCGCTGCGCTACGTCGCGCTGGGTGACTCGTATTCCTCCGGTGACGGAGCCGGCCCCGTCGCCGACTACCTCCCGGGCAGCTACCGGCTATTCGGTGGCTGCCGACGCTCGACCGCCGCCTACCCGGCTCTCGTCCACGCCGCCCTGGCCACCAAGGACCCGCCGCCGTCCGCGACGTCTGATCCACTGTTCACCTTCGGGGCCTGCGCGGGCGCACGCATCCGGGACTTCTCCACGTCGCAGGGGCCTGGCACCCCACCACAGGACACCTATCTGGACGGGCCGGCCGACACCGTCGGACTGGTCACCCTCACCGTCGGCGGCAACGACATCGGTTTCGCCGACATCGCGGTCTACTGTGCGGCACTGCACGTGACCACACTTCTCCCGTCCTGCCGGGAGCACTCCGCACCGGCCGTCGGGACTGCTCTGAACACCCTGCAGCCACAACTCACTGAGACCTACCGGGCTATCCGACGGGCCCCCAGCCTCGCCCCCGGGGCACGGATCCTCGTCCTGGGCTATCCCCGGCTGTTCCCCGACACTCTGGACGCCCCGTGCCCGGTCAGCGTCCTCGGGAAGCTGGGGGTACGCATCCAGCCGGCCGACGCGGCCTGGTTCAACCAGACCGTCCACGACCTCAACAGCACGATCCGCGCCGCCGCGAGGGCGGCCGGCGTGACCTACGTGGACACCGAGAACGCCTTCGCCGGGCACGAGTTCTGCAGCAGTACAGGCAGTCCCCCCGACGTCGACCCCCTCGGAACGCCGTTCTCCGCCGCGTTCCACCCCAACGGCCAGGGGCAGCGCGCACTGGCCACCGCGATCATCGCCGCCTACCTTCCCACCGGCCGTTGACCACATCCGAGGCTGACACATTCGAGACTGTCTCCGGGTCTGTCGGGGGTCTGTCAAAAACACCCCTAGTCGGCGAGAACCAGGCGGTGGAGTTTGTCGGGGTCGAGGATCAGGTCGATGGTGGCGATCAGTCCGTCGCGCACGGTGAGGCCGGCGACGGCGATGACACCGGTCGATGTGCGCGCGACGATCCCGGCGGTGCCGTTGACCAGAGCTGGCTGGCAGTGCCGCGCGAAGCGGGGGCCTTGGATGGCGGTGTGCTGTGCGACGTCCGCGGAGCCGGTGAGCAGCGCGGGCGCGAGCCGGGTGCGTGAGCCGGTGTCGACGCGGAACACGACGTCGGGGTCGAGCACCGCGACGAGGGCGTCGAAGTCGCCGGCCCGGGCGGCGGCCAGGAACGCGGCGACGACCTTGCGCTGTGCGGCGAGGTCGGGGTCCGGGACCGTCGGGGCGCCTCGCACCCGCCGTCGGGCGCGGCTGGCGAGCTGGCGGGCCGCGGCGGGGGTCCGGTCGACTATCGGGGCGATCTCCTCGAACGGCACGGCGAACATGTCGTGCAGGACGAACGCGAGCCGCTCGGACGGGGTGAGCGTCTCGAGCACGACGAGCAGCGCCAGGCCGGCGGAGTCGGCGAGCACGGTCTGCTGCTCCGGGCCGTCACCGTCCTCGGCGCTGACGATCGGCTCGGGCAGCCAGGTGCCCACGAAGTCCTCCCGGCGCGCCTGGCGGGCACGCAGCATGTCGATGCACACCCGACCCACGACCGTCGTCAGCCAACCGCCGAGGTTGTTGATCGCCTCGTCGCCGGAGCGGCTCAGCCGCAGCCATGCCTCCTGGACGGCGTCCTCGGCCTCGCTGAGCGAACCGAGCATGCGGTACGCGACCGCCTGCAGCCGCGGGCGCTGGCGCTCGAACTGCTCGGCCTGCCACGTCGCATCGTCCATTGCCTGCACCCCTCGCTTGCACCCCTCCGGACCAGCCTCTCCTGAGCAGTTGACGAACGCGGCACCGCCGATGTGACGGGGCCACCCCCGTGACGCCACCCGTCTGGGTCCTGGGGACGGCTGGTAGCCGGTGGCCGGTGGGCGCGGCGGTCACATCTGTCCGGCGGGATCCGACAGACATCCGACGGACATCCGACAGGCAGGTGATCCGCGTACCCGTGGGTCAGGAGGAGCGCAGCAATGAGGATTGTCGTGTTCGGAGCGAACGGGCCGACCGGCGGGCTGCTGACCGAGCAGGCGCTGGCCGCCGGTTACGACGTCGTCGCGGTGACCAGGCGACCGGCGGAATTCCCGATTACGCACGAACGGCTCGACGTCGTGGGGGCCGACGTGCACGACGCCCAGGCCGTCGATCGGGCCGTCGCAGGAGCCGACGTGGTGCTGTCGACGCTTGGCGTGCCGTTCACGCGCGAACCGATCAACATCTACAGCGACGGAATCCGGAACATCACTGCGGCGATGTTCCGGCACGGGGTCAAGCGAGTGGTCGTGGTGAGCTCGAGTGCCACCGAGCCGCATCATCATGCCGATGGCGGTTTCCTGCTTAACCGGGTCCTCCAGCCGCTGATCACCGCGACGATCGGCAAGACGACCTACCGTGACATGCGCCGCATGGAGGAACTTCTGCGCGACAGCAACCTGGATTAGACGATCATGCGTCCCTCGGGTCTGTTCGATGCGCCCGGGGTGACGAGCTACGAGCTTCACGAGGACCAGGCACCGGGTATCTTCACCAGCCGCATGGACCTGGCCGCGAGCCTGCTCGAACAGGCGACCGAGGTACGGTTCGTGCACAAGGCGGTCGCCGTGACGACCCGCGAAGGCGCCCCGACGCTATTTCAGATGTTGCGCCGGGAGGCATTCAAGCGGGACTGACCTCAGCAAACGCGGCCGGCGGCCGGCGCCGGCCTCATGGGACAGGGCGGCCGGCGCCGGCTGGTGGTGTTGTTCGTTACTTGTTCAGTGCGGCGGCGGTGTTCAGTGTCTTGCCGGTGCTGGACGTTCCACCCAGCACGTACACCCGGCCGTCACCACCGGTCGCCGCGGCATGCCCGGCCCGGGTAGAGGGGGAGCTGGTCGGTCCGGCGGCCCACCGGTCGTCCTTCGGGGTGTAGACCTGCACCGCCCCGGTGACGTTCCCGGCGCTGTCCCGCCCGCCGATGATGTAGACCCGGCCGTCGGGGCCGGTCGCCCCGGCGGCACCCGCGATGCCGTCCGGCAGGTCGGACATCTGGGCCCACGAGCCCTTCTCGGCCGCATCCGAACCCGGTGTGTAGGCGAAGACGTCGGTGGCCGCCCGCTGTGCGGAGCCGCCGCCAGCCCCGATGCCGCCGGCGGCCAGGATCCGGCCGTCCGGCAGGGCCGTCAGGACCGGAGCCCTGTTCGCGGGCGGCGGCGCTCCGGCCGTCGACCAGCTGTCCGAGCCGGGATCGTAGATCGCCAGGGTCTTCGCGTCGAGAACGTAGATCCTGCCGTCGGTGCCGCGGACCGCGCTCGGGTCACCCATGGCGCTCGGCAGGGGCTTCCCCGCCGACCAGCTTCCGTCGGACGGGGTGTACACCTCGACGATGTCCGTGGACTGGTTCGAGCTGCCGGACCGGCCGCCGATCGCGTAGATCCGGCCATCGAGGTCGGTCGCGGCGGCGAGATGGGTACGCGCGGTCGGCAGATCGGGCGCGTCCGTCCAGGCGTTCTTCCGCGGGTCGTAGACCTGGACCGTTCCCACCGGCGTCAGGGGGGCGACGCCCGGTGGCGACGTGGGTGAGCCGGTGCCCATCGGTGATGCGGGCGTGGTCGGTGAACCGGTCGGACTCGCGCCGGGTGATCCGGCCAGCGGCTTCCGGGTCAGGCTGGCCGGACCCACCGTCGATGTCGTCGCGGAACTTCCGGGCGTCCCGGTGGGGGCTGGCGACTGCGTCGGCGATGCGGGTGTGGCTATCGGTGAGGTGGGTGTGGCGGCCGGTGAAGTTGGTGTGGTGGTTGGTGACGCGGTCGGGCCGGGCGTTGCCGTGGGCGTCCCCGTAGGCGAGCCCGGGGCGCCGCCGCCGGCGCCCGTCTCGGCGGCTTGGCCGCCGATCGCATAGATCCGTCCGTCACATCCCGTGGTGGCCGCGAGATGGGCACGGGGAGCTGGCAGGGCGGTAACCGTCTCCCAGCTTTGCAACGGGCCGGCGATCTGGGGCAGCGACGGGCATCTGCCCGTCGGGCTGCCGGTCGGTGCTGCCGCCTCGGCCACCGAGCTGAGCAGCCCCGGCGCGGCCAGGGCTGCTGCCAGCGTGGCGGTCAGGACGAAGGCACGCGAGGCGCACCGACGTGATGTACGGGACCAGTTCATGAAGTCTCCCCCCTCTGAGGACCGCGGGTGCGGCCCTGACCGACGGGTGGATGGCATGGGCAGATGACGGTGCACGCGCGAGAACTAGCTGTACGTTGTGCATCCCGACGTTGTGCATTCCCATTGATTCGAAGAGTAATCGCCGTTGGGTTCGGTGCCCGCGGGTCCACCCGGACGGGACGAGTGGGCCTGACGCGGTGCGGGACCATCCCCCGACGGGGGTGGGTGGCGCGGGTCAGAGGTGGCCGCGGCGGACCAACAGGGCCAGGACGCAGGCCGACGGGGCCATCGGCAGCCATACCGTGATCATTCGGTAGCCGGGGGCGGCCGGCGCCACGACCACCATCCGGTCGGCCGGAAGCCCGGCCGCGAGATGGCAGGCGAACGTCTGGATGCCGCCGAGCACCGGGGGGAACTTGTCGGCGACCACCAGCACGCTCGGCACGTCGACCGGGCCGGTACCGGCCCCGGCGGGATCGGTACCCGGGGCCGGTCCGGTCCTCGCCGGGCGGATCGGCGCGTTCGGATCATCGGTGGGGCCCGGCGGGAGGGGAAGTCCCCTCACGCGTCGTCCGGCCGGCGACGAGGCTGAACGAGCCGCCAGGCAGAAGTCCTCAGAGCTTGCGGCCCACTCCGCAGAACTGCTGCACCTCGGCCGGGATACCGAGATCATTGGAGGCCGGCCGCCACCGCGAGCACGAGACGACGCCGGGCTCGAGCAGCTCGACCCGGTCGAAGAACACGGCGATCTGTTTCGCGTCGCGAAAGACAATGGGTGGTGTGGCGTTCTCGTTCCAGAACTGCCGCACCCGCTCCGCCTCCTCGGGATAGACCTCGTTGCTGGCGTGGGCGATGGCCAGATAACTACCGGACGGCACAGCATCCAGGATCCGGTGCACGATCCGCAGCGATTCCTCGGCATCCTGAACGAAGTTCAGCACCCCCAGCAGGGTGAGCGCGACCGGCCGGGTGAAGTCCAGCGTTCGGGCCGCGGCTTCCAGGATTCGGTCGGTATCCCGGATGTCGGCCTCGAGGTAGTTGGGAGTCGAAATG
>NZ_CDWTMG010000187.1:0-594 GCF_977945845.1 Frankia sp. CcMO1 | reverse complement strand
GGCCTGTGACCTGCGATGATGCTCTCGATCACGTATTTGTTACTTCATTACGTCCCCTTGGTGGCGCCCTCCGGGGTGCTGGTGAGCAGCGCTCGGGCATGCACCAGAACAAGAGGGGCGTTGTCGACGTAGACGATGCGCGATTCCGGTGCGATCTCCTGGGCGACCTCATGGGTGTTTCCGGCGGTGGGCAGCCCGGTCCCGATGTCGAGGAACTGACGGATACCTGCCTCGCCGGCCAGGAATTGCACGGCTCGGGTGAGGAAACCCCGGTCGGCGCGGGCGGTGTCGACGATGTGCGGAAGTATCTGCTGGACCTGGTCGCCCACCGCGCGGTCGGAGGCGAAGTTGTCCTTGCCACCGAGCCAGTAGTTCCAGACCCGGGCGGTGTGCGCGACATCCGAATTGAATTGGGGCTTCTCCGCCAGCCCCTCGGGGGCATATGCGTCGTCGGTCATGGTCGGGTCCTTCCTCCGCTTCGGTGGATTCTGCCTGGTGTGAGCGTAGTCCTCTGCCCGCTCGTCACCCGGCGCCGGTTCGCCGGTCCGGTGCGGCGTCCCGACAACCAGCCCGGGACCGTCCCTCTCGCGTAAA
>NZ_CDWTMG010000186.1:0-9699 GCF_977945845.1 Frankia sp. CcMO1 | reverse complement strand
CAGGCCCTAGACCGCCTTCGGCTTCTTCGGGGCTGTTTCGGAGACGGCGTCGTGAACGAGGGTCTGGCGGTGCGGTGGCCGGCGTACTACGTCCGAGCCGTGCATCGTGTGCAACACGGGTGCGGACCAGGGACCGGCAGGCTGCCTAAAGATGCTGGTGAGAAGCCCAAGGCCTGCCCAAGGACGATCGGTACCACCCCTTGGTTGTACATATCAAGCGACGGAAGACGCGGCTAACCGGCGTCTACCTGAATCACGGATGGTGCGACTCCGGTCGATGGTGGGTGAGGAGGCACTACCGGGGCTGGGGTGAGCTGATGTCCATTTTGCGGATCTCCGTGGCGTGGACGGCGTAGATGAAAGGGCCTGCTTCGGTGCAGGCGGTCGTGATCGCGGGCAGGTTCGAGAGCAGCCACTGTGCCATCGCAGCACCCGGTAGGTCCTGCCGGGTTATGTAGAAGCATCGCGCGTGATGTGTCAGGACGGCTTCCTGTTCGGCGGGGCGGTAGCGGATACGCGCGTCCTTCATGAACACGACCCAGCCGAGGCGGGCCGTGTCCTCGATCCAGGTGACGTCCGCGATGTCCTCGTCCTGTGGGATGCCGTAGTGCTCGGCGAGCGTGATCAGCCGTAGCCCGGCGTCTCGGAGTAACCGGGGGACGGCGATGCGGCCGAGGCTGCGGTCGATGAAGACGTGCGGAAGCCCGGCAGGGTGGCGATCTGTCGAGTCATCAGGCGGCGATTTTGCTTGCGACACGGACGGCGCCTTCAAGATCAGAGAGAGGCACGCCGAATTCCTCCGCCACCTCGGCGAGTGCTTCGCCGGCGTGGAAGCGGCCCAGGGCGTCTTCGACGCGGGCGCCGCCGTGAGTGAAGATCGGCTGGCCGAAGCCACGGTGGGGATCGACGATGACGGAGCCGGGCTCGTACCGCGGTAGCCGGATGAGCCGGGGGTAGCCGTCCGAGGCGAACTCCACCAGCCGGAGGTAGGACTCGACGATCTCCCCGAACACCCGCTGCCCGTTGCGCACCACGACTAGTTCCCGGGCTCCACGTGCTTCGGGCGTGTCGCCCTGCCTCTCGGCGAAGTCGTAGAGAACCTCGGCACCGTCGGTGTACAGGGCGCGTGAGGCTAGGACGTGCTCGATCCCCAACTGCTCGGACAGGAGGGCCAACGCGGGGCGGATCCGCTGTAGCGGCACTCCAGCGGCTCGGATGGCTGCCAGGATCATCCCCTCGGCAAGCCCGATGAACGGCACGACGGCCGTGCCATGGCGCTGACGGGGCAGCACGGTGACGATCGGCTCACCATGGACCCGGGCGCGGCCCGGTGCGTGCCTGGTGTAGCCGTAGGCCCAGGTCGCGAAGGTCGACGTCGGCACGCCCAGGTGCCGGCCCGCCTCGGCGACGCTGTACAGGGGCAGGTCGAAACGGCCGCGATCCTGAATCATCGCGCCTCCTCTCAAGCCTGCTGGATCCGAAGGTCCTGCCGCGCAACACCATGATCATAGCCCCTTGCTGGCTCGACGACGCCGGGGAGGAGGCCACGGCGAGCCGTGCTACCGCAGTTTCTCTGGAGCTGGATCGGGTCGGTGACGGTCCGGCGGTGCGGTGGTCGGTGTACGGCGTCCGAGCCGTGCGGCATGTGCAACTCGGGTGCGGACCAGGGACCGGTCCGATTGCCCAAAGACGCTGGTCAGAAGCCTGGAGCCTCTGCGAATACGACTGGGTCGTTGTCGACATAGAGAATCCGTGACTCGGGTGCGACCCCTTGGGCGACCTCATGCAGATTCGGGGGTGGCAGTCCCGTTTCGATGCCCAGGAACTGTCGGATGCCGTGTTCCGCCGCCAGTAGGCGGGCCACTCAGGCCCGCGTGTGCCCCCGAGCGGAACGGGAGCACCTGGGTCGTGATCCCGGGACGGCGGGACACGTCGATCAGGTGGGCGAGTTGGGCGCGCGCCACCTCGGGTCCGCCGACCATGCGGCGCACTGCGGCTTCGTCAAGGATCGCCCAGAGCTGCGGTGGCGGATCGGTGGTCAAGATGGGGTTCTTCCGTTCGACGACCGCCGGCTCGGTGAGCTCGGAGCAGTCGAAATGATCATTGGCTGGAGTGGGTCGTGTGGGCGGCGCAGCGGGCACCATCAGGGCAAGCAGCACCAGGGCAACCACCAGGGCAACGTCGTCGTCTTCCTTGTAGCCCTTGCTGTAGTCCTCGCTCATCGAGATCGGGCCGACCGGCGGTGGATCGCCGAACGCCGGGGCCTGGGAGGGGTCGGGGCCTGGGAGGGACAGCGGCCGACCGACGGCCGCAGGTGTCCGGGGGAGGACCGGGCGCACGAGCCGCCGTCGGTGGGCGGCCGGGGCAGACCCCCGTCCACCGGCGGCTTCCAGCGGTGGCTTCCAGTGATGGTGGCGGGTCGGTCAACAACGGACCACGGACCGCGGAGGGGGACGCGGCGTGCTACCGGACACGTGGAGCGCGGGAGGCGGGGCCGACCTGCGAGGATCGTGGGCATGGTGGTTCCGTCTGCCGCGCCGGCATCCGAGGAGCTGTTCCGGCGCGCCGAGCGTGTTGTTCCCGGTGGGGTCAATTCTCCGGTCCGAGCCTTCCGTGCCGTCGGCGGCACGCCGCGCTTCATGGTGGCGGGCAACGGCCCCTATCTGACCGATGCGGACGGGCGTACCTACGTCGACCTGGTGTGCTCGTGGGGGCCGATGATCCTCGGCCATGCCCATCCGGCCGTCGTCGAGGCGGTGTCGCGCGCCGTCTCGGCCGGCACCAGCTTCGGCACCCCCACGCCGGGGGAGGTGGAGCTCGCGGAGCTGATCGTCGACCGGGTCGGCCCGGTCGAGAAGGTACGCCTGGTCAACTCCGGCACCGAGGCGACGATGAGCGCCGTGCGGCTGGCCCGGGGTTTCACCGGCCGGTCGAGCATCATCAAGTTCGCCGGCTGCTACCACGGGCACGTCGACGCGCTGCTCGCCTCCGCCGGTTCCGGAGTGGCGACCCTCGGGTTGCCGGACACCCCGGGAGTCACCGGCGCCGCCACCGCGGACACCATCGTCCTGCCCTACAACGATCTCGCGCTGGTCGAGGCGGTCTTCGCCGAGCGCGGTGAGACGATCGCGGCGGTCATCACGGAGGCCGCCGCCGCCAACATGGGGGTCGTCCCGCCGCTGCCCGGCTTCAACGCCGGGTTGCGCCGGCTGTGCGACATCCACGGCGCGCTGCTCATCCTCGACGAGGTGATGACCGGGTTCCGCATCTCACGCGCCGGCTGGTGGGGCAATGAGGGGGCGATCGAGGACTGGTCGCCGGACCTGTTCACCTTCGGCAAGGTGATGGGCGGCGGGCTGCCCGCGGCGGCCTTCGGCGGGCGGGCGGACGTGATGGCCAGGCTCGTACCCGCCGGCCCGGTGTACCAGGCGGGCACGTTGTCGGGTAACCCGATCGCCGTTGCCGCCGGACTCGCCACTCTGCGGGCCTGCACCGACGAGGTCTACGCCACTGTCGACACCCGCGCCGCCGACGTGGCCGGGATCGTCTCGACCGCGTTGACCGAGGAGGGCGTGGCCCACCTGCCGAGCAGCGCCGGATCGCTGTTCAGCTTCTTCTTCACCGACGCCGCCACCGTGGTCGACTACGCCGGTGCCCAGGCGCAGAACACCGCCCGGTACGCGGCGTTCTTCCACAGCATGCTCGACGCCGGGATCTACCTGCCGCCGTCGGCGTTCGAGGCGTGGTTCGTCTCGGCCGCGCATGACGACGAGACGGTGGAGCGGATCGCCGCGGCGGCACCGGCGGCCGCACGTGCCGCCGCGGCGGTACCCGAACCGGTGACCGTCTCCGCCTCTCCCGAGGGGCGGGCATGACGGAGCCGGCTCCGTTGACCCGGGTGCATCTGGTCCGCCACGGCGAGGTCTTCAACCCGGAGAAGATCCTCTACGGCCGGCTGCCGGGGTTCCGGTTGTCCGACAAGGGCCAGCAGCAGGCGAAAGTCACCGCGGAGTTCCTTGCGGAGCTGGACGTCGCGGCCGTGGTCGCGAGTCCGCTGGATCGTGCTCAGCAGACCGCCGCGCCCATCGCCACGGCGCACGCACTCGCCGTCCAGGCCGACCCGCGGCTGATCGAAAGCCGCAACGCCTTCGAGGGCAGAACGTTCGAGGCCGGCCCGGCGGTGGTCCGCTACCCCGCCCTGTGGCGCCTGCTGCTCAATCCGTTCCGCCCATCCTGGGGCGAACCGTACGACGAGATCGCCGCGCGGATGCTCGTGGCCGTCGCGGAATGGCGCGATGCCCACCCCGGTCGGCATGTCGTGCTCGTCAGCCATCAGCTTCCGGTCTGGACGGCTCGGCGTGCCCTGGAGGGGGTGCCCCTCTGGCACCGTCCCGACCGGCGGCAGTGTGGGCTGGCGAGCGTCACCACGGCCGTCTACCGGGAGTCCGAGCTCGTCGGCGTCCAGTATGCGGAGCCGAACGGGCTGACCGCGAACACGCCTGGATCGGTCGGCGCCTGACGAACTCCACCGGTCCCGAGTCACCGGCGCCGGCCGTCGCTGTCCCGCCCGTCGTCGCTGTCCCGCCCGCCCTCGCGTCCCTGCGGGCCGTGCTGCCGTTCCTGCGCTGCCCCGTGTGCGGCGACGCGCTGCACCGGGCGGACAGATCCCTGCGCTGTCCCGCCGGGCACGACTTCGACGTCGGCCGCAGCGGCTATGCCAACCTGCGCACCGGCCGGACTCGGCGGGTCGTCGGCGACACCGCCGTCATGGTCGCCGCGCGGGAGTCCTTCCTCGGTGGTGGCCACTACGGGCCGCTCACCGCCCGACTGGCCCAGATCGCGCATCCCGTCCCCGGGGGGTCATCCGGGCTATCCGGGTCGCCCGGTCGGGTGATCCTCGACATCGGTGCCGGGACCGGGCACCATCTGGCCGGCGTGGTCGGTGCGCGGCCGGACGCGGTCGGCATCGCCGTCGACGTCTCGAAGTACGCCCTGCGTCGCGCGGCGCGTGCCCATCCCCGGATCGGCGCGGTCTCCTTCGACGTCGCCGCCCCCTGGCCGGTGGCCGACCACGCCGTCGCCGTGCTCCTCGACGTCTTCGCGCCGCGCAACTTGGCCCAGATGCACCGGGTGCTGCGCCACGACGGGCTGCTCATCGTCGTCACCCCCGGACCGGGCCATCTCGCCGAGCTGCACGGCCCGCTCGGACTCGTCGGGATACAGGCGGGCAAGAGCGACCGGCTCGACGAACGAACCACCGGACGGTTCGAGCCGATCATCGTCGAGCGCGTCGACGTTCCGCTCACGCTGAACACCGACCAGATCGTCGACCTGGCTCTGATGGGCCCGACCGGCCATCATCGTGCGCCCGACCAGCTGCGCCGGCGGGCCGAAACCGCCTTCCCCGGGAGTGCCCCCGTTACGGCCCGTTTTCAGATCCGCGGTTACCGTCCGCTCCCGGTCCCGCCGGTGGCCGGCGGCCGGTGACGTCGGCGGAACGGTGCCTGCCCGGCGACAGAACGGTGCCCGCCTGGCATGGAGCCCACAGGTGTCCTTTGTCGAGAAGCCCATGCGCGTCTCGCGGCCCCGCCACCTACCCTGAGTTGAGTTCTACAGTTGGTCGTAGACAGGTTCCCGGGTGGGAAGGGGCAGGGCACATACTGGTTCGCGTGGCGGAGAAGGGATGGCGGTCCGCGTCGGATGACAGTTCGGGCACGCTGGTGACAGGCATTGCCCCGATGCGGCGGATGCGCCGGGCCCGGTCGGCCCGCCGTGTCCGCCGGGCGGGACGCGTCGCCCCGGCCGCCGTGGCGCTCGTGGCGGCCGGGCTGCTGGCCGCCTGCTCCCCCGGGGCGAACTCGGTCGATGCCACCGGTGGCGGGGGCTACGGCTTCGTCCAGCAGGCGGCCGGGCAGGACTTCGCCGCTCCCGGAAACCGGCATCCCGCACCCCCCCTGTCCGGTAAGACCCTCGACGGGACCTCCCTCGACCTCGCGTCCTACCGAGGGAAGATCGTTGTGATCAATTTCTGGGCCTCGTGGTGCGCTCCCTGCCGCGCGGAGACGCCAGGCCTGGTCCAGCTGTCCAAGGACAACCCCACGGTGGCGTTCCTCGGTGTCAACGAGAAGGACACCGTCTCCGGCGCGAAGGCCTTCGCGCGGGACTACGGCAAGTCCTACCCGAGCATCGTCGACAAGCTGGGCACCCTCGCCGCGGGCTGGCCGGTCGCTCCCGGCCTCCCGTCGACGTTCGTGCTTGACCAGAACGGGCGGATCGCGGCCCGGTTCACCGGTGGTGTGCTGCCCGACGACCTGAAGCCCGTGCTGAGCCGTCTGCGGGCCGAGGCGTGAGCGGGCGCCGTTCGCCCGGGGCGGAGAACCCGCGGTGAGCGTGGTCGGGCTCATCACCGACGGGCCGGTCCTGCTCGCCGCGCCGGTCGCCGCCGCCGCGGGACTGCTCTCCTTTCTCTCCCCCTGCGTCCTTCCGCTGGTGCCGGGCTATCTCAGCTTCGTCACTGGCCTGTCCGGGGCGGAGCTTCAGGATCGTTCGAGGCGAGCTGCCGCCACCCCGGGGGGGCCGCCGGGCCGGGCACCGGCGGTGCCGGAGGTGTCCGTAGCGGTGTCGGCGGTGCCGGGCATGGCGGTGGCCGGCGGGGCTGTGGTGGCCGGCGGGGCGGCGGTCTCCGGTGGCGGGGCGATCTCTGGTGACCTCGCCCGGGACGACGAGGGGACCGGGTCGCCCGGGCCGCGGCTGTACCGGCTGCGCGCGGGTGGGCGGGTCGCCGCGGGCACGGGTCTGTTCGTGCTCGGCTTCACCGCGGTCTTCGTGTCCTACGGCGCGGCCTTCGGCGGGCTCGGGCAGTGGCTCACCCGCCATCAGGTTGGCGTCAGCCAGGTTCTCGGGGTTGTCACTATCGTGATGGGACTCGCGTTCGCCGGCGTGTTCTCCCGGCTGTCCTGGGCGAACAGGGAATGGCGCATCCACCGGTTGCCGGCGCCCGGCCTGCTCGGCGCGCCCGTGCTGGGGGTGCTCTTCGGGATCGGCTGGACACCTTGCCTCGGCCCGACGTTGTCGGCCGTCCTGGGTCTGGCGGTGACGAGCGCGACGGCGCAGCGGGGAGCGTTCCTCTCCGCGGTGTACTGCCTCGGGCTCGGGCTGCCGTTCCTCGCCGTCGGACTGGCTTTCCGACGTGCCGTCGGCGCCCTGCGGGTGCTGCGACGGCATACCCGCATCCTGACCCTGCTCGGCGGCATGCTGCTCGTCACGGTCGGCGTGCTTCAACTCACGGGGGAATGGGCCGACCTGGTTGCGAACCTACGGCCCTACGCCCCCGGCTTCTCGGAGACGCCGCTGTGACCTCCTCAACCCGTTCGAACGCCCGGCTCGCGCCTGCGTCCGGAGCCGCCGATCCCGCGCCACTCGCCGCCGGGTCCGTCGACGTCGAACCCGGCGACACCGTCGAGGCCGAGTCCGGCCTCGAGAAGTCCGGCCTCGAGAAGTCCGGCCTCGAGTCCGCGGGATTCGACTCCGGCGTGGCGGCCAGCTCGCGCCGCCTGCCCGAGGGGCATGCCGACGCCCGCGTCGCCGCCCCCGAGGCGTTCGACCCGCCGGACAGCGCGGCCGGTCCGTCGCCCAGCGACCCCGGCGACCCCGGCGCGCCGACCGACGGACCGGGGCGCGCCCCCGGCGCCGGTGGCCGGTTCACCCGGCATCCGGCCCTTGCCCTCGCCGTCCGGTCCTGGCGCCAGCTCACCAGCATGCGCACCGCGTTGCTGCTGCTGTTCCTGCTGGCCCTGGCCGCCGTGCCCGGATCGCTGCTGCCGCAACGCGCCATCAACCCGATGCGGGTGGAGCAGTACCTCGCCGACCACCCCACCCTCGGTCCGCTGCTCGACTGGTTCTCCGGGTTCGACGTCTTCGCCGCGTCCTGGTTCGCGGCGATCTACCTGCTGCTGTTCATCTCCCTGATCGGCTGCCTGTCGTCCCGGATCCGCTGGCATGCCAGGGCGCTGTTCACCGCGCCGTCGAAGGCCCCGGCCCGGCCCGGCCGGCTGCCCGGCGGCAGCGCCTGGACGAGTCCGATGGAGCCCGGCGACGCGATGGCGGCCGCCCGGCAGGCGCTGCGCCGACGGCGCTTCCGGGTCACGGCCACGGCTGGCGAGGCCCGCGACGCGAAGGGGACCGTCGACCACTCCGTCGCCGCGGAGAAGGGGTACCTGCGCGAGACCGGTAACCTCGTCTTCCACATTGCCCTGGTGGGGCTGCTCGCCGCGGTGGGCTTCGGTTCCTGGTACGGATACTCCGGGACCGTGCTCGTCGTCTCCGGGAGTGGATTCGCGAATACGATCATCTCCTATGACCAGTTCAACGCTGGTCAGCGCGTCGACACCGCGAAGCTGCGCCCGTTCTCGCTCACGCTGGACCGGTTCAACGCCACGTTCCAGCCGAGCGGCCAGCCGTCCGACTTCCGCGCCGACGTCACGTATGCCGCCGCGCTGAACGCCCCGACCCGCAAGGCGACCATCCGCGTCAACCATCCGCTGGTGATCGGCAATGCCAAGATTTACCTCATCGGGCATGGATTCGCCCCGCACTTTGTGCTTCGCGACGCCGCGCGCAAGGTCGTCTGGGAGTCGAACGTGCCGTGTACCCCGCGGGACGGCATGTTCACCTCAACCTGCACCGTCAAGATCCCCGACACCGGACTGCCCGCGCTGGGCGTCCGCAAGGAGCCCCAGCAGCTGGCCTTCAGCGGCGTGTTCACGCCGACCACCCGCCTCGACCCGACCCAGGGATACGTCTCCGTGTTCCCCGCGGCCCGCGCGCCCGGTCTGACGATCACGGGGTTCGTCGGCAACCTCCATCTCAACGAGGGCATTCCACAGAACGTCTACACGGTCGACACCCGCGACATGCGCCAGATCACGATGACGGGCCCGGCGGGCAGCGAGCGCACCGCGCAGGTCCTGGCCCTCGACAACCCGCGGCAGCGCACCCTTACCGGGCTGCCCGGCGGGATGAGCCTCGAGGCCGACAGCGTGGCCGAGTTCGCCACCTTCCAGGTCAAGTCCGACCCGTTCAAGGGCGAGGCGTTGCTCTTCGCGGTCCTCATCATCGTCGGGCTGATCGCGAGTCTCCGGGTGCGCCGCCGCCGGGTTTGGGTGCGGGCCCGGCCGGCGGCCGCCGGTGGGTGCACGGTGGAGATCGGCGGGCTGTCCCGCTCCGACGCCGACGGGTTCGCCGTCGAGTTGGCCCAGCTCACGACCCTGGTCCGCGAGGCCACCGGGCTTGCCGGCACCGACCGGTCCGTGCCGACCGCCTCGGAATCGAGCGGCGCCGAACCCGCCAGTACCGAACCCGCCAGTACCGAACCGGGCAGCACTGAACCGAGTAGCACCGAACCGGGTGGCACCGCAGCCGGCGATGCCGTGTCGAGCGCCAGCGAGCGGGAGCACTGATGGCGGTCAACGAGGGCGTAGCCAGCCTTTCCGATCATCTGTTTGGCAGCGGCGAGGCGGTGTACGCCACGGCGATGCTCGGCTATGCGGCCGAGTTCGCGTTCAGCCGGCTCGGCCTGCGCCACGATGCGGTTCAGGAGGCGGCGGCCGTCCCGGCACGGCAGGGGGCCGGGCGGCCGGCGGCGCTGATCGGAGCGGCGGCCGGCGGGATCGGCGCCGCCGCCGCCGATCCCGCCGGCCC
>NZ_CDWTMG010000185.1:0-9714 GCF_977945845.1 Frankia sp. CcMO1 | reverse complement strand
GATAGGCCGAGCGGCTGAGCCAAGCGGTTAAGCCGGGCGGCTAAGCGTCGGACAGGCGCCGCAGCACGTTGCGGTCCGTATGGGCGACCGGGTCGGACACCCGCTCGTGATCGATGGTGGTCGTGGAGGTGTAGGCGAAGCTCCCGTTATCGGTGACGGTGATGCTCACCTCGTAGCGGATGCTGTTCGCCGCGCGAGCCAGGTAGGGGTTGGACAGGATACCGTATGTGGGGGAGCCGGCCTGCGCCCGCAGGGTGAAGTCGGTCGCGTCCGGCGCCACGGCACCACCAGCGATCAGGACCGTACCGCGGGGCACCATGAAGCACCGCATGACGTGGCCGAGATCGGCGTCCCACAGCCAGTAGCCGATCTCAGTGTGGAACGCCTTCTCCTCGCCGGCCCGCCACGCGGCCATGTGGTAGTCGAGGCCGTAGAGACACTGCGGGCCGTTGTCCACGGGACCGAAGGGCTTGAAGGTGACCCTCTCGCGGTACGGGGTCTCGATAATCGAGCCCTCGGCGTTGCCGAAGGCAACGTCCACCCCCTGGTTGCCCTCCCACTCACCGGCCAGGGCCGCCAACGGACCGAACTCCGGGCCGGCTTTTCCCGTCTCCCCAGTCTTTCCCGTCTTTTCCGTCAAGGCGAACCCTCCTTGGGCGAGGAACCATCTATAGCCGGAACAAGCCCGGAACATCTCGACATTACTGTCAAATTCTTGCAAGCCGCTGTTGCGCGACTCTCAAGACGCGCAAGACGGCACATTCACCGTGCTCACGGATCCGCCATCAAGATCGAATATTTCACTGGTCTCATGGGGCACGGCGTCACTTTGGTGAGCACGGCGCCGCTTTGGAGTCGAAATGAAATAACTTGCGCGTTTCGAACCCTCCACAGGCCTGTGACCTGCGATGATGCTCTCGATCACGTATTTGTTACTTCATTACGTCCCCTTTGGTGATCACGGCGCCGCTTCAGTTTTGCGTGGTGGTGTTGCGGGGGTGGGCGGCTTCGTGTTCGTAGGTCTGCCAGCGCCCGAGGATGTCGCGTTGGGCGAGTGCCGCGAGCTCGTCGGCTTCGTCGGGGTTGACGGTGTTGAGGAGGGTGAACCGGGACTCGGTGGCGGCGAACTCGCTGAAGGGGATGGACGGTGCCCGCGAGTCGAGGGAGAACGGCCTTTCCGCTCGGGGGTCGACCCGGTAGAGCGGCCAGTATCCCGATTTCACCGCGGCTTTCTGGTGGGCCATGCCGTCGGTCATGGTGATGCCGTGGGCGATGCAGTGGCTGTAGGCGACAATGAGGGACGGGCCGTGCCAGCTGGCCGCCTCGTTGAAGGCTTTCACCGTGTGCTGGTCGTTGGCGCCGAGGGCGACCTGCGCGACGTACACGTCGCCGTAGGCGGCGGCGAGCAGCCCGAGGTCTTTCTTGCGGGTCCGTTTGCCGCCGCCGGCGAACTTCGCGACCGCGGCGCGCGGCGTCGACTTCGACGCCTGCCCACCGGTGTTGGAGTACACCTCGGTATCGAGGACGAGCACGTTGACGTCGCGCCCCGACGCGAGCACGTGGTCGAGGCCGCCGAAGCCGATGTCGTACGCCCACCCGTCCCCACCGATGATCCACACGCTTTTGTCGACGAGGTCGTCGAGAACAGCGTCGAGGGTGGTGTCGTGGTCGACGGTGGCCAGCCGTCGGCGTAGTTCGGCCACCCGCTGGCGTTGGTCGAGGATGCCGGCCTCGGTCGACTGGTCGGCGGTGAGCAGCGCCTCGACGAGCGTGCCGCCGACCGTCGCGGTCTGTGCGCGCAGCAGCCGGCGGGCCTCGCGGGCCCGGGTGTCGAGCGCGAGGCGTAGCCCGAGCCCGAACTCGGCGTTGTCCTCGAACAGCGAGTTCGCCCAGGCCGGGCCGCGGCCGTCGGTGCCCGCCGACCAGGGTGTGGTCGGCAGGTTGCCGCCGTAGATGGACGAGCATCCCGTGGCGTTCGCGACGATGATGCGGTCACCGAACAGCTGCGTGAGCAGTTTGAGGTAGGGCGACTCCCCGCAGCCGGCGCAGGCGCCGGAGAACTCGAACAGCGGCTCCCGTAGCTGCGAGCCGCGGACCGTGTCCGGTGGGGCGAGCGCCGGTGGGACCGCCGGCAGCGTTTCGCGGAACGCCCATCCGGCGCGTTCCTCCTCGAAGCGGGGTGCGGCGTCGACCATGTCCAGGGCGCGATGGCCCTCGATCTCCCGGCTCTTCGCCGGGCACGCCTCGACGCAGATGCCGCAGCCGGTGCAGTCGTCCGGTGCCACCTGCACCGCGAGCCGGAACGCCGCGAGGGTGCGGTCCTTCGGCTTTTTGTGCCGGAACGACGCTGGCGCGCCGGCGAGCTGCGCCGGCTCGAACAACGTCATCCGGATGGCGGCGTGCGGGCAGGAGATCGCGCACTTGCCGCAGTCGATGCACAGGTCCGCATCCCACACCGGAAGCTCGCGGGTCAGGCCGCGTTTCTCGTACCGGGCCGTCCCGACGGGGAAGGTGCCGTCAGCCGGTAGTGCGCTGACGGGAAGCAGGTTCCCCTCCCCCGCCATGATCCGCGCCGTCACCTGCCGGACGAACGCGGGCGCCTCGCCGAGCAGCTGCCGGCGCGCCTGCCCCGTGACCACACGAGCCTGCAGGTCGACCTCGTGCAGGGCGTCGAGCGCGGCATCGATGGCGGCGAAGTTACGCTGCAGCACGGCGTCACCGCGTTTGCCGCGGGCGGCGCGGACCCCGTCCTTGACCGCCGCGATCGCCTCGTCGCGGTCCAGCAGACCGGACAGCGCCAGGAAACAGGTCTGCAGCACCGGGCTTACGATCCCGGGCATGCCGGCCTGCTTCGCCACCCGGTCGGCGTTGACGACGAACAGGCGCGCACCCCGGTCAAGCAGGTGCCGCTGCGCGTCGGCCGGCAGATAGTCCCACACCTTCTCCGGCGCATGCGGGCTGTTGAGCAGCACGGTGGCACCCGGCGCGGCCACGGCGAGCACGTCCACCCGTTCCAGCAGCGAGGACTGATGACAGCCCACGTACTGGGCGTTCTGGATAAGCCACGGGGAGTCGACCGGTCGTGGCGACAGCCGCAGATGCGAGACCGTCATCGACCCCGACTTCTTGGAGTCGAACACAAAGTACGCCTGCGCGTGCAGCGGCGTGCGAGCGGCGACGATACCGGCCGTCGCCCGCGTGGCACCCACGGTGCCGTCGCTACCGAGCCCGTAGAACACCGCCCGCAGCACGTCATCCGGCTCCGGGACACGGTCGTCGTCCACCTCGAGCGACAGGTCCGTGACGTCGTCGCGGATACCCACCGTCACCTCCCGACGCGGCGCCGCGCCGGCCAGCTCGTCGAACACCGCCGCCGCCATCGCCGGGGTGAACTCCTTCGACGCCAACCCGTAACGGACACCGATCACCCGCGGCATCCGCTCGGGCCGTTCCGCGAACGCGGCGACGACGTCCAGCCGCAACGGCTCACCCGACGCGCCCGGCTCCTTCGTCCGGTCCAGGACCGCGACCGACCGCACCGTCGAGGGCAGGCACGCGAGCAACGCCCGGCCGTCGAAGGGACGGAACAAGCGGACCTGGACGAACCCGACCCGCTCGCCTCGCTCGACCAGCCGGGTGACCGCCTCCCGCACCGCCGACCGACCCGACCCCATGACGACCACGACCCGCTCGGCCTCGGGATGACCCTGATACTCGAACAGGCGGTAGGCCCGGCCCGTCGCCGCGGCCAGCCGGTCCATCACCCCCTGCACAATCCCGGGAACCGCGGCGTAGAACGTGTTCGACGCCTCCCGGGCCTGGAAGAACGTGTCGGGATCCTGGGTGGTGCCCCGGATCACCGGGCGGTCGGGGGACAACGCCCGGCGGCGATGGGCATCGATATGCTCGGCCGCCAGCAGACCACCTAGCGTGCCGTCGTCGAGCAACGCCACCTCGTTCAACTCGTGCGACGTGCGGAAACCGTCGAAGAAGTGCAGGAACGGCACCCGCGACTCGAGCGTTGCCGCCTGCGCCACCGCGGCCAGGTCATGCGCCTCCTGCGGCGACGCCGAACACAGCATGGCGAAACCGGTTGACCTCGCCGCCATCACGTCGCTGTGATCACCAAAGATCGACAGTGCGTGCGTGGCCACGGTCCGGGCCGCGACGTGGAGAACCATCGGCGTGAGCTCACCGGCGATCTTGAACATGTTGGGCAGCATCAGCAGGAGACCCTGCGAGGCGGTGAACGTCGTCGACAGCGCACCCGCCTGCAACGCCCCATGCACCGCGCCGGCGGCACCACCCTCGCTCTGCAGCTGGACGACCTCGGGCACCGCACCCCACAGGTTCGGGCGGCCCTTCGCCGCCCACGCATCGGCCAGCTCCCCCATAGCCGACGCCGGGGTGATCGGATAGATCGCGATCACCTCGCTCGCCCGGTAGGCCACCAACGCGGCGGCCTCGTTCCCATCGATCGTCTTCTGACCCATGCATCCCAGACTCAGGCGTCCGGAGACGGATCGAGGGGGGACTTCCTTCCCGTCCCCGAAGGCGGAAGTCACCAGTATCCGACTCCCGGCCACGTGACCGATCCAGAAACAGCCGTAGTCTGCTGGTGAACCGGACGCGGAAGCTTGAGGGTCCGGCCGAGGAGGCACGACGTCCCTCCGCCGCCGGGCGGAGCGCGCGACCGGGAGCGAGGATGCGGTGAAGGTCGTGGCGATCGCCAGCTACAAGGGCGGGGTAGGCAAGACCACGCTCACCGCAAACATCGGCGCCGCGATCGCCCGGCTGGGGAGACGGGTACTGATGATCGACCTGGACCCGCAGGCGAACCTGACCTTCTCCTTTTACCGGCCCGAGACCTGGCGGACGGACCTCGCCGACCACCGGAGAACCGTCAAGGCGTGGTTCGAGTCGTGGCGGCCGGAGACCACCCCACCGCCCCTCGCGGGGTACGTGACCACGCCGTCGATCGTCAACGCCGCCGTCGCCGCGGGCGGCAGCACGCTGGACCTGCTCGCGTCGCACCTCTCGCTCGGCGACATCGAGATGGACCTCACCGCCAGGCTGGGCGGGGCGCGGGCCCACCGGTCCACCAGGTACTACTTCGACGTCTACCAGCGGCTGGCCACCGGGCTGGCGTCCTTCTCCACGTACGACTACGACCTTGTGCTCATCGACTGCCCGCCGAACTTCGGAGTCATCACCCGGGCCGCGATCGCCGCCTGCGACCACCTGCTCATCCCGGCCCGGCCGGACAACCTGTCGACGCTGGGCATCGAACATCTGATGAGCAGACTGGGCCGGTTCGTCTGGGAGTACAACAGGGTCGCGGAGTTGCAGTCCGGGATGCATCCGGCCGTGAAACGACTCGAACCGCGGGTGCTCGGTGTTGTTCTCATGATGGTCCAGTACTACGGCGGTCGGCCGACCAGCTTCCTGCGGCCCTACATCCACCAGGCATCGAGTCTCGGACTTCCAGTGTTCGAGTCGATGCTCCGCGTAAGTAACCGGAGCTTCGCCGGAGCAGCTGGAACCCAACTGCCGGCGGTGCTGTCCGCAGATCTCCCGCCCGAGGTGGCCCGGGAGCTGATCAGCCTGGTCGAGGAGTTCCTCCGGCGGGTCGGGGCGGCCAGCCGCGGGGCGGGTCCGTTACGTAGGCCCGTCGCGTAGGCGAGATCCAGAGGCCCCGGCGCCCAGCCAGTCATGATCGACATTCTCCGAGACACACCTCGAGTAGTGATCCTGCCGCTTCTCGTTCTCGTCGAAGCGGGGCAGAACTCGCAAGTCGGGACTTGATCGTCTGGTGGTCGGGGGTAGCGACAACCACCCCCTTGGAGCGTGTAACATCGCAGTCGTTCGCGGGTGAGACATCCGCGACCACCTGTCCGGGTGGCGGAATGGCAGACGCGCTAGCTTGAGGTGCTAGTGCCCTTTAACGGGCGTGGGGGTTCAAGTCCCCCCTCGGACACTCTCGTTTGTACATGATTGCTTGAGGCTGGGCTTCGGCGATCACTCGGTGGGCTCCCGGCTCGTAGATCAGCTGGAGCCCGAGCTGGGTGTAGATCTCGGCCTTGTCGGCTGGGTCGGCCTCAGCGAGGACCGTGACGATGTCGCCCATGACGGTGACGATGTCGCTGATCTCCTGTTCAGTCATGCGCTGACGGTCGGTGGTGGTCCGGAGGCGGGCCTGGGCGGCGGCGCGTTCGGTGTTGGCTTTGGCGGTCCAGCGGGCGACGAGGGCGGGGTCGGTGCCGGCTTCGAGGGCGAGCCGGTATCGCTCCAGCTTGGCGTCGCAGTCGGCGACGGCCTTCCGTGCTTGGGCGAGGTTGGCGTCACGGCCGATGTCGGTGTCGTCGTCCTGGGCGGCGGTCAGGGCGGCGATGGTCACAGGGAGCCGGGGCGGGGTGAAGGCGCGGGCGAGCCAGCGGTCGAGGTGGGGGACGATGAGTTCCTCGCGGACGTAGACGCTGCGGGGGTGGTGGACGTGGTTGGCGAGGGCGTACTGGTCGGGGTAGACGCAGCGGTAGTGGGGTTTGCCGTTGTTCCAGCTGCCCTGCATCCGCCGCTGGCAGATCCCGCAGCGCATCCGCCCACGGAGCTGGTAGGGGTGCCGGGTGCGTTTGGGCTCGCGCGGCCCGCTCGGATCACGCTTGCGGGCGGCGTAGCGGGCTTTGACCTGGGCGAAGGTGTCGTCGTCGACCAGCGGCGGATGGACGATCGCGGCGGAGTAGATCCAGGTGTCGGGGTTGTTCCACCGCATTCGGGTCTCGTAGCCGAGGGCGACGTCCTCGGCGTCGAGAAGGACCTCGTCCTTGCGCTGGCGGTTCCAGACCTGACGGCCGGTGTAGCGGGGGTTGGTCAGGATGGCACGCAGCGCCGGTTTGAACCAGGCGATACCGGTCCTATGCGGGTTGCGTGCCGGATCATGCGCTGACGGGCTGGGGATGCCGTCGGCGGTGAGTCCCTCGGCGATCGCGTACAGCCCGCGGCCTGCGGCGTACTCGGAGAAGATCCTGGCCACGATGGGGCTGGTGACCGGGTCGGGTTCCAGGACGTGGAGGCGTTTGCCGTCGGCGGCCTTGGCCGGGTTGGGGTGGGGGCCGGCGTCGGCGATGCGGTAGCCGTAGGGCGGCCGGCCGCCGAGGTAGCGGCCTTCGGTCTTGGCCTGGGCTGCCATCGCGGTCCGTACCCGGATCTTGATGCGGTTCCGTTCTCCCTTCGACATGCCCCCGAACACTGACATGATCAGGTCGTGGGCTTCCGAGGTCGGGTCGATCGGCCCGCCGACCTCGGGCACCCACAGCGCGACGCGATAGTGGGTGAACAGCGGGAAGATCAGGCTGAACTGGTTGCCGTAGAACGCCCGATGCGGCTCGCCGATGACAACCGCATCGAAACCCCGATCGGGGTTCCGGAGGGCGTCGAGTAGCAGGCTGGCCTGTGGACGGCGCTTCCAGGGCAGGGACCGGGAGTGCCCGACGTCAAAGTACTCGGCGACGATCTCCCCGTGCTTCTCCGTCAGGGCTCGTGCGCGGGCGATCTGCCAGTTGCGGGAGGCCTCTGGATCCTGCTGGTCTTCGGTGGAGACCCTGCCGCAGAACGCGAGTCTGATCATGGGGGCGGTCCTTTGTGGTGAGGCGACGCGGATGAGTCTGAGGTGGGCGGATCTTTCCGCGGCATGTTCGCTTCGGTCCCGGGTGTTCGGCCGGAACGGGTGGATTGTGCTGCCAGCAGGATACGTAGCAGTGCCCGTGCCGCCGAGGGGGTGAGGGTCGGCGGCCCGTCCGGGAGGAGTATGAGAAAGACCTCGTCGCTTTGGGTGTCTTGATAGTAACGTCCAGCTCCATGGGGATGCTTATCCGCCTGCCGTCCATTCAGCGCGGGTCCAGGACCGTCGGGGGACGTTTTATGGTCGACCGAGCCCTCCGCATCATCCGGGGAGCAGCTTGCGTCTTGTCCTGGCCTGGTCATCGGCACGGCTTTGGCGCAGCGAAGGGGAGGGTGGGCCCAGGGTGGAGAAAGGGTGGTGTTCTGCGCGGGGTCCGAGGTGCGGCACCCCAACGGGGCAGGTAGATCGGCATCTGGGAACAGCCTGTGACGATGGGCAGGTGGGTCATGGGAGAAGGCTGGGTTCTGATGTCCCGGCCACCTTCCCGAAACTCTTCCCTGCTACGAATACCTGCCTGGTAACCCGCCGGGGACACACGGTCCGCGAGGCTCGCATAGCCCCGGTAGTCAGCCGGTAAGAAAAATCGTCGAACCTGCCACGCTCACGCCTTTGGCCATTTTATATTAAAACTCGATCTCGAAGGATTTAATTTCGGGAAGTGCCAGTTGAATCGGTGTCGGTATGTTGAGTTTCCCGAGAGTGAGCGGCATTCACTGGCACGATCTTCCCGTAACCGGGAATCGCGCCGTCAACGCACCCCACCTCGTATCGCTCGTCCGCGCCGGAGCACGCTTTGAACGCGGTCAGCTCATCGAACGCCCGGAGGCCTGCGCAGCAGGACCTCTGCCAGGCAGGACACAACCTTCGCCGGGAAGACAAACCCCAAGATGATCAACAGTCGGATGTCACTGCCGACGCAACAGCTGGTCACGCGCTACTTCGAGATGTGGAACGACGGAGACCCGGCGGTCGAGCACCTGGTCGTACGACAGACGCCACGTCTCTCCAGGGATGAAGACGTGAGGGATCGTTAGCGACTGCTTGTTGACCCGCAGCACCGTGTGCCAGCCGAACGACGAACGCACACGATCACCCTGTTGGAAGTCGGTTGGCCGCCAGACCTTCACGCCTGCGGCTTCCTGCTCGGCGACATTCCGCTTCCAGTAGTCGATCTCGGCGGCGCGTTGGGCGGCGTCCGCCTCGATGCCGGCCTTCCACACCGGGTCGGGTGGTACGCCGCCCTGGGCGACGCGGCGGGTCGCCTTCTCCAACGCCCGCTCCGCGGCACGCTGGTCGGCTTCCAACGTGCGGATGCGGCGCAGGGTGCGGGGAACGTTCTCCCGGTGCTGCTGGAACCGGGCCGCCGTCTCGGCCCGGTTCGCGTGGTAGCCAGCCTTGCCGGCTTCCTCGACCGAGGCGCGTTCGTGGCCGTCGGCGCGGGCCAGGTCCCGGCGGTGCCGGCCCTCCGAGTGGTGGCCGACCAGGATGGGCTGCCCTGGCGGGATGTGATCGCGGATGCCGCGGGCCGCCTTCCACCGGGCCTCGGCGCGGGCCGCCGCGCGACCGGCGGCATCGGCGTGGTAGTCGGCGCGATCCTCGGCCCGCTGGTTGCGGGCCGCTTCGAGCGCCGCGATGTCGGTGACTGGCGTCTCGTCGATCGCGATCTCGATTGGGTACCCGGCGGCGCGCAGCGCGTCGGCCAACTCGTTGATCCGGTAGGTGTCCGCGCCCCGTCCCCGGCTGTTTCGCCAAAACCAGGCTCCGCCGTCGCCGATGTGGCTCGACCAGCGGACCCGGTGCTTTGTGAAGATTGGTGACAGTGTCGGGTAGTCCGCTCGGCTGGCGCCTTCGACCAACGTCCCGGCTTCCCGGGTATGCCGGATCATGATCGTCCCGCGCTGGGTATTCTCCGGGGAGTTCCGCGTGTTTTCCATGCTTCCTCCGTGCGGGTTTCCTCTTTTCGGGGCTGTTTTTCGCTCTGGGGTTTGCGGTCGGGAGATGCGCCGGGCTTGTCCCGGAAGGAGGCAGCTGAAAGG
>NZ_CDWTMG010000184.1:0-9765 GCF_977945845.1 Frankia sp. CcMO1 | reverse complement strand
GGGCGGGGGGCGTTCGGGCCGCTGGTCCAGGGGTTCGGGGCCTTAGCCTTGGCTGCGGTGCTGGCCGCGCTGGCCGGGCGGGCCTGGGACCGTCCCGCCGGCGCCGACTTCGGCGCCCGAGCCGGGTCCGATGTCGGGCATAGGACTCGCAATCCCTATACCGACAGCAAGGGACTCGGTTAGCGTTTTCGTGGCGCCGATCGTTCGGACGTCGTCCACCGTCTGTTTCTGAGGGAGACATCCGGTCATGATCACAGCCAGGCGTGCCGTGCGTGGAGTCCGCGTGGATGCTCTACGGCCGATCGGGGCCTCGCGCCCGATCTGGGCCGATGCGGCGGGCGGGGACGGTGGCGCCGGCGGCACGCCGTCGGTCCTGGGCGACGGGGAGTTGGTGGAGCTGCTCGCCCGGGCGATCCACGACCGCTATCTGGAGCATGAGCTCGGTAAACGGCACGCGGCCGGATCGAGGCCCGGGCTGCGGCCCTGGGCGGAGCTCTCCGAGACGCTGCGGGAAGCCAACCGTGATCAGGCGGCTCATTACGAGACGGTGCTGCGTAACCGTGGCTGGGTGTTCACGCCGGCCGAGCACGACGTCGATCCGGCTGTCGATCCTTTTTCGCTGTCCGCCGCCGAAGTCGAGGAGCTCGCCCGGGCCGAGCACGACCGGTGGTGGCAGCACAAGGAGCGGCAGGGTTACTCCTATGGTCCGGTGCGCGAGGATCTCGGTCCGGACAAGCGTCACCCGTCGATGGTGGACTGGGAGGAGCTGACCGAAGAGGACCGTGATCGGGACCGCGACGCGATCCGGAACATGCCGGCCGTCCTGGCCCGGGCCGATCTGCGCATCACCCGGCGACCCGCCGCCGAGGCGGCTACCCGGTGAGCGGCTGACGGCCGCGACACTCGTCGGCACATTGCCGCTGTCCGCCGGTGACCCCGAAGACCTCTGCGGCCCCTTGACAGCACCCCGACATCAGTGCCGCACCGGCCACCCCCGGCCGCGACACCAGGCTGCCCACCGCCAGAATCATCGACTTCGCCGCGCTGCCCGCCCGGGCGGAGACCACCGTGGCCGAGCGTATCCGCGACCGGGCAGTGGTGTCCACGAGCATCACGCGGTCTGATTCGCGCGAACAGATGGACCCTCCAGCGCCGAACAGATCGCAGGACCTCATGCCATTTCCGCAGCTCAGCCCGGCGATGACGCTACGAAGGAAACATTCGGCCAGCAGGGAATGACGCACACCACCACGCCAAGTGATCATCATGGTTGGTGCCCTGCCTGGTTGAACGGGTCTCACGTGGCTCCACCTTGCAACGGAGTGATCATTGGCCTCGGAACGCACCTCGCAGGCGAAAGCGCCGGCCGGCGCGCCGAGTAATCAGACACTTCCTCCGAGCCCGGCGAACAAGAGATGGCTGGCGCGGCACAGGTTCGGCCGTTGGCCCCGGCCCGACAGTGGCGGACCCATTACTCTGGCGATGATCTGCACGCTCCCGAAATGGCGGACCGACGGCGGTCCGGCGAGCAGGCCCGGAGAGGACGCACCGTGAGTAGGCCGAGCCAGCGGGCGGAGCAGGACGAGCTGCGAGCGCGGATGCGCGCGGTCGGCATGTCCCACGACGAGATCGCGATCGAGTTCGCCCGCCGTTACAAGTACCGTCCCCGCGCCGCTCACCGGGTCGCCCATGGCTGGACCCAGCAGCAAGCGGTTGATCACATCAACGCTCACGCCGCCCGCATCGGCCTCGACCCCGACGGCGCCGCCACGCGCACCGCGCCCTGGCTCAGCGAACTGGAGAACTGGCCGGTTCCACTCCGGCGCCGGCCTACGCCCCAGCTTTTGGCCTTGCTCGCCGAGGTCTACGGCACCAGCATCCACAACCTTCTCGATCTTGAAGACCGCGAGACCATGATGCCAGCGGATCTGATGGTTATCAGCCAGCTCCACAAAGGGCTGCCACCCATCACGCACCATGGCTCTGAGGACAGGACGGTGTGGGAAGCGGTTCTCGGTGCTGTCTCCTCGCTGAGGACTACCGGGATCGCGGTCGAGAGCATCAGACTCGCGAACCATCTCTATGGAGTCGAAATGAAATAACTTGCGCGTTTCGAACCCTCCACAGGCCTGTGACCTGCGATGATGCTCTCGATCACGTATTTGTTACTTCATTACGTCCCCTATCCTGTGTCTGAGTCGGATGTGTTCAATCAACCGCTGGCCATTGGCACCGCCGATCCGGTGAAGCATTGGGTCGATCTACTGAGTCTGATCGCGGGGAGAGTCAACGACAGTGGGGCCGGCTCGGTGTGGAGCCTGGTCCAGGGTCAGCTTGAAGTGCTCGATGCGTTCCGCCGGGCGTCAACGGTCGAGGGCCATCGGTTGCTCGCGGTCCAGGCTCGGTGGTCGGAGTTTCTTTCCTGGCTTGCCGACAGCCTCGGACGTCCGGGTGCTGCGCGGAAGTGGGCCGAGTTGGCGTTTAGCCAGGCGACCGAGGCTGGCGACCGTCGCACCGCGAGCTATGTCCTGATGCGACGGGCTCAGCAGGCGGCTGATCAGGGACGTGGCGGGGAAGCTATCGCGCTGGGAGAAGGTGCGGCGGCCCTCGATTCCAGCAGTGCGTGTACCGCCGCGCTGTGTCTCGTCCGGCAGGCGCACGGGCATGCCCTCAACCGCGACACCGCAGCCTCCCGTGCTGCGGTCCGTCAGGCGGTTCGGCTGCTGGCTGGTGCTGAACGCGACCCGGACCCGTTGGATGGGCACTGCACGGACCTCTACGTGGCGGCATACGAAGGTCACTGCCGGCGGCTGGTCGGCGACCTGGACGGGGCGACAAGGCTACTGGACGAGGTGCTGGCGGCCTGGCCGGCCGGGCTGCGTCAGGATGAGGTGATGTGGCGGGCATGGTTGGCGGACGCGCATACCGCTGCCGGGCGCTTGGCCGAGGCGGGAGCTGAGGGCCTGCGTGCGTTGGAACTCGCCCAGGCCACCGGATCGGCGCGCGCTGACTTGGTACTCGGCAGCATGGCGGGAGCGCTCGCGGGAGCCGATCGGGTGGTCGAGGTCGGCCAGTTCCTCGCCGCTCGCCAGGTCGTTAACGCTGCGACGAGGAGACAGCCATCCCTATGATCACCACGGCGACCAGCGTCGAGGCGGAGCGAGTCGACGCGCGGGCGGCCGTGTTGCCGGTGGGCAGCTTCGAGCAACACGGCGTTCACCTCCCCCTCACGACAGACACGTTGATCGCCCAGACGATCGCCGAAGCTGCGGCCGATGCGTACGGCCTGTTCCTGCTCCCGCCGATCACGTTCTCGTGCTCCCATGAGCACGCCTCGTACCCGGGAACGGTGAGCATCTCGTCGGTGACTCTGACCTCGGTCATCCGCGACGTCGCCAGCTCTCTGGGTCGTTCCGGCGTCGCCGCGGTGGTGCTCGTCAACGGTCATGGGGGCAACTACGTCCTGAACAACATCGTTTAGGAGGCCAACATCGGCGGGCCGAGCATGACGCTGTTCCCTGGACGGTCAGATTGGGCGGCGGCCCGCGCCGCTGCCGAGTTGGAGACCGCCGCCCACGACGACATGCACGCCGGCGAGCTGGAGACCTCCATCCTTCTGCACGTGCACCCCGACCTCGTCCGGCCCGGCTGGGAGACTGCCGACGAGGGAGGCGGCCCCCGACCGCACCTCCTCGTCCACGGCATGACGGCGTACACGCAGACAGGCGTGATCGGCCGTCCCTCGCTCGCTACCGCGGAGAAGGGCAAACGGCTCCTGGACAGCCTGACCAGCCTGATGAGCGCCCACCTCGACGCGCTCGGCCTGACTGGTCGCTGACCATGCCCTACTCCCGGCTTCATCGGCCACCGGAGAACCGGGCTGCGGGGTGAAGCGGCTACACACTGAGACGAAGGTCCGCTGCGCTCAGGCCGCGCCTGGCACCCGAACGACCGGGCATGTATCCCGGCGTGTCTGGCCGAACACACCAACATGGCGGAGGTCATCTTCCCAGGTCAGCGACCGGACAAGGCGCGAAGAGAAAACTTCGCCACCGGGGGAATGACCTTGCGCCGTGGGCGAGGCATTGTTACCTCTCGTTACCGCCGAAGGCCGGCATGGTAACTCCCGGCCCTGCGCCGTCCCGAAGCGAATGCACGTTGTGAGCGTGGTGCTCAGGGATGGTCGGCAGGTACACCGGGGAACGGCACTGAGAGGAGACGTGGATGTCCATCGTGCAGGAAGTCGGCCCATCGGGTCCGGCGCCGGCCGACTGGTTCGACCTGCCGATCACCGTCGTCGATGACAGCACGTGCGTGGCGAGCGACGACTGCGACACCTCGGACGGCTGCTCGTCGACCTGTCCGTCGGCGTGCGCCAGTTCGTAAACGCGGGTCGTCGCCGTGCCGCCCCGACGACGTCGGGGCGGCACGGCGACGCGGATTTGACGAAGGCTGGGGAAGGGACGATGCCGATGGGCGGGGCGCTGTACCGGCCGGCCGGTCCTGCGTTGCTGCGCGCAGCGACGAACGCGCCGGGCAGCGTGGCGTGTTGGCCGGTGTTGGAGGACCCGGCAGCGTGCAGAGAGTGGTTGGCGCAGGTCTGGCCGGCGGCCCGGGGGCCAGTCGCGCTCGCCAGCAGCGCATTGGCTGCCCGGGTCGAGCAGATCGTGGCCGGGCAGCCGGTCACAGACCGACGGCTGCGCGCCGCCGCGGCAACGGTGGTGCGATACCTGCTGCGCGCGGAGGGGCGGGCGACGCCGTTCGCGCTGTTCGCAGGTGTCGCACCGGCCATGTTTGGCCAGGTGGGGACGGTGCGCTTCGGGGATCGCCACAGGTCGACGGCTCGGGTGGACGCCGCGTGGCTGGGCGAGGTCATCGACCGTCTGGAAACGGGCCCACTGCTGGAGCGGGTGACCGTCGTGTTCAGCGGTCTCGTCGTCGAGCGGGCGGGGCGGTTGATCGTGCCTCACACGGACGGCCAGGCGGAGATCCCTCTTACTCCGCCGGTTCGGCTCGTGCGGGATGCCGCCCGCGATCCGGTGCGCTTCGCTGAGCTGGCCGACAGGCTGAACGAGGCGTTCATCGCCGCGGACCCTGAGCGCATCGAGAGATTGCTGCGTCAGCTCGTCGCCGAACACTTTCTGGTCACCGACCTGCGGGCGCCGATGACGGAGACCGATCCGCTCGGCCATCTGATCACGGTCCTTCGGACGGCAGGTGCGTGCGACCTGGTCGAGGTCGCGCCGCTGGTGGAGGAACTGACCACGATCCACACCCGGCTCGGTGAACTCAACGTGGCGCCGGCCCTGGCGGCGCAAGTGGCGCCACGCACGTCGCTGCTCGCGGCGATGGACCGGATCATGCCCCAGGATCGCTCGCCCTTGGCACTCGACCTCGTGCTCGACTGCGACCTTCAGCTGCCCGGGTCTGTCGCGTCAGATCTGGCTGTGGCGGCTGGTGTCCTGACGCGGCTGGGCCGAGAACCATTGGGACCTGCGGCATGGGCGGACTATCACCGCCGGTTCGTCGAACGCTACGGCGTCGGCAGCGTCGTTCCGCTGCTTGACGTGCTCGACGACGCATCGGGGCTTGGCTATCCGGCGGGCTATCCGGGCTCGGTGCTGCCGGCGTCCGCGCCGACGGTGAGCGATCGGGATCGGCGGCTGCTTGCCCTGGCATGGGAGGCGCTCGCGGGCGGCGGTCCTGTTGAGCTGACCGATGCGCTGATTGAGCACGTCACCGCCGGTGATCTGTTCGACCCGCGTTTCCTCCAGCCCCATGGAGAGATCGCGGCGAAGATCTACTCCAGGAGCGTTAAGGCGTTGAACGCCGGGGACTACCAGCTGGCAGTGACTCCCGCCCGTGCGACCGGAACCCTGACCGCGAGGTTCCAGTCCTCGACTGGTGACGCGGCAATGGCCCGCGCCTACAGATCGGTTCCGGTGCTGCACGAAGGCGCCACTGCGGTACAGCTGTCCTGCCCGTCCAAGTTCGTCCGCGGCCAGAACGTCGCACGGCTGCCCCAGTTCCTGCCCGAGGTACTGGCCCTCGGCGAGCCACCGTCGGACGGGCCGCGCGGGTTGGTGCCTGGAGATCTGGCGCTGACCGCGACCGGGCGGGGCCTGCTTCTGATCGAGGCCGCCACCGGCCGCATCATCGATCCGCAGATCTTTCACGCGCTGACGCTCGACCGGCAGATGCCGCCGCTGGCACGGTTCCTGGCGCACCTGCCGCGCGTGTTCGCCGCCCCGTTGACCGTGTTCGAGTTCGGACCGGCCGCGGGCGCGCTGCCGCACCTTCCCGAGGTCCGCTACGGCCGGATCATCCTGGCACCCGAACGCTGGCGCCTCCACCCCGCCGACCTGCCCGGACTCCACGCGCCGAGCGCCGACTGGAGCGGTGAGCTGGGCCGGTGGCGGCACCGGCATCGGTGCCCAGATCTTCTGGAGCTGGCCGACGGCGACATGACGCTACGGCTGGACCTCACGGTCCCGGCCCATCGCACGATCCTGCGCGAGCAGCTGGCGGACACAGGCGTGGCGACGCTGAACCGAGCCGTACCCGGTGAGGGCCTTGACTGGACCGGGCATGCCCACGAGATCGTCGCCCCCGTGTTCCGCGCTGGGCCACCCGCACCGAACAAGCTCGCCCCGGCGCTAGTCAGCAGGGCCAACGCCGACGGCCACCGCCCCGGCGCCCCGAACGCCCGATGGCTCTCCGCCCGCGTCCACACGCACCCCGCTGCCATGGACCACCTGATCGCCAGCCATCTGCCGGGCCTGCGTACCCAGCTCGACGGCGCGCAGCTGTGGATGGTCCGTTACCGCAACACCGAGCTGACCGACCATCTGCGCATCCGCGTCGCCACCGGCGAGGCGAACCACGCTGCTCGCGCGGCCATCCTCGGCGCGTGGGCCGCCGAGGTGGCCGCGATCGGCGTCGCCGGCCAGGTGGCCTTTGACACCTACTTCCCGGAAGCCGGCCGTTACGGCGCCGACGCGGCTCTTGAGGCCGCCGAAGCCGTGTTCTGCGCCGACACCACCGCCGCGATCACCGCGCTGCGTCAACCACCGGCCGGGCTGCATCCCGACACCGTCACGGCGTTGTCGATGCTCGACATCGCCGACGCGTTCCTCGGCGGCATGCGCCCCGCCGCCGACTACCTGACCACACGCGTCCTCGCCAAGCCGCAGACTATCGATCATCGCGTCGTCGGCGAAACCACCCGGCTGGGCCGTCACAGCGTCCCCAGGGATCTGCCGCACCTGCCTGGCGACCTCGCCAACGCCTGGGCAGCCCGCGCCAAGGCCCTGACCACCTACCGCGCGGCGTTACCCAGCCAGATGAACCCCGCGACGGTCGCCGGCTCCCTACTGCACCTGTCCTACAACCGCCTCCGTGGCATCAACCGCGACCACGAGGCCGCCTGCCTTCGACTGGCACGCAGCGTCGCTCTCGCCTGGCACACCACCCAGCAGGCGGCACCCTCATGAGCACGGCTCCTCATCTACCAGGATGGAGATCGCTGGCGCCGCCGCGACGTATGGCGGTCAGCCCGGCTCATGTCCGGTAGGAACGCGGCAGGCCGTCCCGAGACGGCGACCTCGGGCCGGGAACACCCCGCTGTCTACGCTCCTGCCTCCGAACACCATCCCTTGTGACCGCAGCAGTCGACCTGATCCCACTCCGACAAGGACACGCCCATGACGACCGCGACACCCGGCACCGCCGCCGAACTCCACGCCGACATGGTCAAGAAGATCACCAGCAGTCGGCCCAGCCTCGACAGCCCTGTCGTCGAGGCGCTGCACGCGGTGCCCCGGCACCTGTTCCTGCCGGACGCCACGCTCGACGAGGCGTACAACCCCTACAAGGCGGTCATCACCAAGACGGCGCCCGACGGCACGCACCTGTCCTGCGCCTCGGTCGCGACCCTCGTCGCCGGGATGCTGGACGAGCTGCACGTCCGCCCCGGCGAGCGGATCTTCGAGGTCGGTGCCGGCACGGGCTACAACGCCGCGCTGCTCGCCGAACTCACCGGCCCCGACGGGCTGGTCGTCACCGCCGACATCGACGAGGATGTCACCGGACAGGCATCGATCGCCCTGGCTGCGGCGGGCTACAGCGGCGTGCGGGTCCTGACCCGCGACGGCGCGCTCGGCGACGACACCACCGCACCCTTCGACAAGATTGAAGTCACCGTCGGTGCGTGTGACATCCCCGATGCCTGGTTCACCCAACTCGTCCCCGGCGGACGGGTAGTCCTGCCGCTGCGCTGGCGGGGCCAGACCCGCGGCGTCGCCTTCGTCAAGGGCGACGACAGTGTACTCCGCTCGGAGTCGGTGTTCCTCGGCGGCTTCGTCCCCATGATCGGCCAAGGCATCGAACGCGTCGCCACGCTCCATACCGACCCCCTCGTCCAGATCCACTACGACATCGACCAGGACATCGATCCGGCCCAGCTGACCGGCATCCTGAACACCCCGCGGACCAGCGCCTGGTCCAGAATCACCGTTGGCCCGCAGGACCCCATCGACGGGATCTGGCTACGCGCCACCGCGACCGATCCCGCCGTCTGCCGCATCAACGCCAGCGCCGGCGCGGTCAGCGCCGACCTTTGCACGCCCTTCATCCCGAACCTGAGCCCCACGCTGATCGCCGGCTCCTCACTGGCCTACCTCATCAAGCGCCGGTCGGACGGCCCCGACCCGGTCTACGAACTCGGCGCCCACGGACACGGACCCGACGGCCACGCCCTCGCCGAGCGGCTGTGCGGACACATCCACACCTGGAACACCGACCGCAAAGCCCGCCCGTCCCTGACCGCCATGCCTCTGACCGCTCAGGCCAGCATTCCCAACCACGCGATCGTCAAGAAAGACTGCGCGATCATCGTCACCTACTGAACCACCTGCCCGCGTCGGCGAGACGGCACCTGCCAGCGGCGTCTCTTGGACACCACTGGCTTGCTGTCCCTCGCCGAACCGGCCGGATCGTCCGGAGGTGCCTCATGCTCCTGAGCAGCGACCTGCGAACGCGTGCCTCCTCCGTCGCGGCCCGTCTCGCCGACGCGCTGACCGCACCACCCCCACCCCATGCCGGTAACGATCAGGCGTCGACCAGAGAGCCCTGGCGCGGCCAGTCGCTGGCCGCCGGCGCCGCGGGCGTCGCCGTGCTCCACGGCCTACGCGCCCGCGATGGCGTCGGTAGCTGGGCCACCGTCGACGCCTGGCTCAAAGCCGCCACACGAGAGAAGCTGAGCGTCGGGGCGCGAGCCGGCCTGTGGTTCGGCGCCCCGGCCCTCGCGTTCACGCTCGCCACGGCAGCTCCACCCGGCCGCTACCGATCCGCCCGCCAGCACCTGGACAGCGCCGTCACGGAGATGACCGACCTGCGCCTCGCCGCAGCCAACCGGCGTATCGATGCCGGCCAGCGACCGGAACGCGCCGAATACGATCTCGTCCGCGGCTTGACGGGACTCGGCGCTCACCTCCTCACCTCCCGCCCAGACGCAGATCAGCTTCGCCGGGTCCTGGCGTACCTCGTCCGCCTCGCCGAACCCCTGCCTGCCATTGGCACAGGTGGCCTGACACTGCCGGGCTGGTGGAGCGGCGACCTTCCCGTCGGAGCGCCGGCTGACGCGTTCGCGGACGGCCACGCCGACCTCGGGATGGCCCACGGCGTCGCAGGTCCTCTCGCGCTACTCGCTCTCGCCCACCGCCAGGCCATCGTCGTGCCCGGCCACCTCGACGCCCTGCACCAAAT
>NZ_CDWTMG010000183.1:0-9802 GCF_977945845.1 Frankia sp. CcMO1 | reverse complement strand
ACTTCGAAGAGCCGCCATGTGAGAATTTACCCGGCCATCCTATGCGCAGGTCTCGGAGCGATCCTGGTACCCTGGCGTACAGATGTCTGCTCTTCCTGTTCCTGGGTCCGTCTGCGATCCGGACTTCGAAGGCCACACCGATCGCGGAGCCGGCGTGCAACGTGTCGGGGATCGCATTTCACTAGGAATTGCTACCCGATACGGTGGTGATTTTCCATCCCCTGGCCGTCGGTGGCCTCCGTGCCCGGCGGCGGCTGATATACCCGCGACCCGCCGCGGCTCGGTGGGACGCGGTTGCGCGGCAGGTGGCGGAGGTCGCCGACCAGGTCTGTCCGGACGAGGCGCACAGCTATTCTTGATCCTCCTGACCGACGCGCTACGCTCGCCTGTTGTGTCTGATACTGCCGCCACGTCGGCGACCGATACTGCCGCCATGTCGGCGACCGCGCCCGGATCCGGTGACGTCACCAGATTCGGGTCCCCCGGGCCGGTGAGCTCCGCCGACATCGGTGCCGACTCCAGCTCCGCCGACATCGGTGCCGACTCAATCCCCTCCGCTGTGCGCGTCACCGTGGTAGGTATCGGGGCCGACGGCTGGGCGGGGCTGGCGCCGACGGCCCGTGAGGTGGTGCGCGGGGCGGCCGTGCTGTTCGGCGCCGATCGCCAGCTTGCCCTCGTGCCCGAAAGGATCGACGGCCAGCCCGTCGGAGGCCGGCGGGTGCCGTGGCCGTCCCCGCTGCTGCCGGCCCTGCCCCGCCTGCTGGCCGGGCACGCCGGCACCGGCGGTCAGGCGGGGCGGGGTGAGCTCTGTGTTTTCGCGAGTGGTGATCCGATGTTCTTCGGGATCGGCACCACTCTGGTCCGGCTGCTGGGAGCGCACCGGGTGCGGGTCCTGCCCCATCCTTCGTCGCTCTCCCTGGCTTGCGCGCGGCTCGGGTGGGCCGTGGACGACGTCGACGTGGTGAGCGCGGTTGGGCGCCCCCTCGCGCAGGTGCAGGCCGCACTGGCGCCGCGTCGACGGCTGCTCGTCCTCAGCTCTGACCGGGCCACGCCCGTCGAGCTCGCCACCCTGCTCGTCGGGCGCGGGTACGGCGAGAGCCTGCTGACGGTTCTCGACCGGCTCGGGGGGCCGGACGAGGCGCGCCAGAGCGCCCCCGCCTCCGCCTGGGTCGAGGCCGGTGCCCGGGCCTGGGCCGCCGTGGAGCACCCGGGCGGGGCCGCCTCGGTCGTGCCGCAAGGGTCGGTCGTGCCGCAGGTGCCGTTGCGCGAGCCGGCGGACCTCAACGTCGTCGCTGTCGAGCCGGTGCCCACGCCGTCCGCCCCGCACCGCCCGCGGACGCCGGGCTTGCCTGATGACGCGTTCGAGCACGACGGTCAGCTCACCAGGCGGGAGATCCGGGCGGTGACCCTGGCCCGGCTCGGACCGGTCCCGGGCGAACTGCTGTGGGACGTCGGATCGGGCTCGGGCAGCATCGCGATCGAGTGGATGCGCACCCATGGCACCTGTCGTGCGATCGCGATCGAGCCGCGGGCGGAGCGCGCCGACCGGATCCGGCGCAATGCCACGGCTCTCGGCGTGCCGGCGCTGCGGATCGTGCCCGGCCGGGCGCCCGAGGCCCTGGCCGGGCTGCCGGCGCCGGATGCCGTCTTCATCGGGGGCGGCCTTACGACCCCCGGGCTGCTCGACGCCTGCTGGGCGGCGCTGGGCGGACGTGGCCGGCTCGTCGCCAACGCCGTCACCCTCGAGTCCGAGGCGCTCCTCGTCTCCTGGCACGCCCGCCTGGGCGGTGATTTGGTCCGGTTGTCAGTGAGTCGGGCGGTCCCGATCGGTGGCTTCACCGGATGGCGCCCGGCGAGGCCGGTGACCCAGTGGACGGTGTGGCCCGCCGCCCACCATCCGTCGGTCCGTCGATCCGTCGAAAATGTGGAGGGTTAATGCACGGCCGGCGGCCTGGAAACCGTGACCAACCCTCCACAGTTTGATTCAGCAGTTTGATTCAGCTGAGCAGGTCCAGCACGCACCGGTCGGCCGGACCGCCGGGGATCGCGTGGTCGGGGGCGGCGAGGTGCCGGTGCCAGAGATCGGCGGCGCCCTGTGTGTCGCCGGCCTCGATGAGGTCGATGAGCGTGGCGTGTATCCGGCGGGTCGCACGGGCGGACGATCGGTCATCGGTGGCGACCGCGGCGAGACTGGTCTCCTCCGGACGGTTGTCGGCACCGGGGCGACCGCCGTGGCTGTTCGTGAGCTCCACGAGATGCTGGAGCATCCCGGTGATCACGGTCAGTGTCTTGTTTCCGGTCAGCTCCACCACGGCCAGGTGAAAGGCGGCCTGGGCCGAGGCGAGCGCGACGGGATGGTCGGCGGCCTCGTCACCCTCGTGGAGGAGCTGGCGTAGCCGGGCGACGTCGGCGGGATCACGCCGTTCGGCGAGCAGCGCCGCGCACGGCGGCTCGACGACGGCACAGGCCTGGTGGACGTCGCCCAGGGCGGCGCCGCGGTGTTCGAGGACGAGACCGGCGTAGCGCGCGGCGACCTCGGGGCTCGGGGTGGGGACCCGCGCGCCGCCGTGGGCCCCGCGCCGCACGAAGATTAGCGCCTCCGCCTCCAGCACCCGGAACGCCTCGCGCAGGGTGGGGCGCGAGACCCCGAACTGCGCCATCAGCGTGGGTTCGGGCGGTAGGGCGTCACCCTCGCTGAGCTCGCCGCGGATGATCCGCCGCCGCAGCTGGCTGGCGACGAGTTCCGCGGTCTTGGGTACCCGCACCCGCTGGCCGACCGGGGACGCGGCGGCCGAACCCGGCGTGGCCGAGACCGGGGCGGCCGGGATGTGGGCGGGCGAGACCGGGGGCTCCGGGTCCGGGGTGGCCTCCGTGGTGGATGCCCCGGCGACGGACGTGCCCGGGATGGTTCCCGCCGGAGCGGCTGGCCATGCCATGAGCGGTCCTCCTGCACAGCGAGCGTCGATCGTTGCCTAATGATCGTCGGATATCGGTGGACTGTGTGGCATATTTATGTTAACAGACGGCGATTCGTCCGGATTGTCGACATCGTGGCCTCAACATCATGCTTGGCGAAAGGGCGCGCCCGATCCACGGCATGACACCGACGTGGCCTGACGTGGTAGGGCCTGACGTGGGATGAGTGCACGATGGGTACCGTCTCGCCGGGCTTTCAGGGCCGTCGGCGGTCCGCGCCCCCGCGCCTTCCTCCTGGTCAGTACCTGCGTGAACGCGGCGATCAACATCCTCCGGAGTAGTCACGTCTGCGGGCCGAACGGCTTCTTGTCGGCTTGGTCTCGCTTTCAACGGTGATTTCCGATGTATGGTCTACTGGAACATTTGTCGGTCCCGGTGGGGAGCGCCCGCGGACGCGGTCGCCTGACGATCGACGACGGTCCGCATCCAGTGTGGACACCGCGGATGCTCGACGTCCTGCGCCGGGCTGGACCGGCTGGCCCGCGGGTTGAAGAACGTCACCGACTCCCGCACGGGCACGCGGAAGGGCCGCCGGGGCGGCTTTCCCCGGTTCAAGAAACGCGGGAAGGCCCGCGACTCGTTCCGCTACACCACCGGCGCCTACGGGCCGGCTGGGGATCGGCACGTGAAGCTGTCCCGGATCGGCCGGGCAGTGCCGGTCGCCGTAGACGCGCCGCCACCCTCGGTCGCCTCCATGCCCGCGTCGCCTACCAGCGCCGCGACGGGCTGCGCAAGCTTACGACCAGGCTTACGACCAGCCATGACGGCGTGGTCGTCGAGGACCTGCACGTGGCCGGGCTCGAAGACCTGTTCCGGCTGTGGCGGGCGAAACCCAAGCCTCACCCTGTCGGACCGTATCTTCGCCTGCCAGTCCTGCGGGCTGATGATCGACCGTGACGCCAACGCCGCGGTCAACCTGAAGCACCTCGTCGCCGCCAGTACGTCGGAGACGGTAAACGCCCGTGGAGGCGCCCAGCCGTTCAGTCATCGCACACCGGCGCAGATCCGGGCCGAGATGGTCCGCGCCCAGTCGGTCATCGTCGACGCGGGCGGGAAACCGCCCGGCTCTTCCGCGCGCCGGGTGGTGACTGGTCGCCGGCGAGGGTTCATCGGCACCGGGCGGGGCACGTTCCTGGCGTTGGCCACGGAAGGAGCTCCCGATGACCCACGTCGCCGACATCGACTCCCCCTGGTTGGGCGCCTGGCACATTCCCCGCAGCCGGGGTGCGGTCAGTGGTCTGCTGCTGATGCTCTTGGGAGTGTGGGGGGCGCTGATTCCGTTCATCGGGCCGTACTTCGACTTCGCCTTCACCCCGAACAGCGCCTGGACCTGGACGTCGGCCCGTTTCTGGTTGGAGGTGCTGCCGGGTGCCGCCGCGTTCGTCGGTGGGTTCCTGCTGTTGATGAGCTCCACTCGGGGCACCGCCGCGCTGGGTGCGTGGCTCGCGATTGTCGCCGGCGCCTGGTTTGTCGTCGGCCCGACGCTGGCGGGCCCCTGGGGCCTCGGCGCGCTCGGCCGGCCGGTCGGTGGGTCCGCCCGGCAGGCGCTCGTCTGGATCAGTTTCTTCTACGGCCTCGGCGCCGTGATCCTCTTTCTCGGTTCGACCGCGTGGGGTCGGCTGAGCGTGCGGGGGGTGCGCGACGTGGCCGCGGCGCGCCGTCAGCGGGAACTCCGGGAGCAGGCGGCCATGCGCCCGGGCCCCCTGGCGGAGCCGGAGGTCTATCCCAGCGACCGCCTCAGTGCCTCGGTCCCGGCCGAGGGCGTTCCGGCCGAGGGTGCTCCGGCCGAGGGAGCCGAGGAACGCACGGGCGCGTTCGGCCGTCATCGGCGCCGCAGCCACCACTGACGGAAGGATCCGTCGGGAGGAACAGGGGAAGCGTGCGTCTCAGGGCCGGCCGTGCGCCTCAGGGTGGGCTGAGCGTCTCGACCCGGAGTGGTTTCGTGGGTCGGCACCGGCGAAGTCCTGCGTCCAGTAGGTGCCGTACGCGCCGCCGGTGGTGTAGCCCACGCCGATGGCGGTGAAGGCACAGGTGAGGATGGTCGTCCGCCGATCGGCCCTGTCCATCCACATCTGCACGGTCCGAGCCGCGGTGAGCGATCTGGCGGCGATGTTCTCCCCGATGAGATCGGCGGTGTACCCGTTGGCGGCCAGCCGCTTGTCGAGGCCGCGACCGTCCCTGCCGGTGTAACCGAAGTAGCCGTTCGCCGCCATGTCGGCGCTGTGCGCCTGCGCCGCGGCTGCCAGCCGGGCGTCGACCGTCAGCGCGCCGCAGCCCGCTCGGACCCGCTCGATATTGGTCAACCGGACCACCTCGGCGGCCTCGGTGCCGGTCCGGGGCGGGGCGACGGGCGGCGTCCGCGTCGAAGCCGGAGCGGGAGCGGGGGCGGGGGCGGGGGCGCTCGTGCCCGGTGCGACGAGGGGCGCCTGCACCGGAACCGGCAGGCGGGCATCGTCCGGCAGGCCCGCGGGCGGTTCGTCGGTCCGTGGCGGTAGCGGGGCCGTGGCCGTGGACAGGCCGGACGACGCCGTCGGCGATGTCCTCGCCGGCTCCGCGACCGGTTCCGGGTGCGGCTGCGTGGTGGTTGGGCGAACGACCCCGCGGTGAGCTCCGTGTGCGCCGCCCCGGACGGGTGCGGCGGGATGGGAGTCGCGGCGATCGTGATCTCCTGGTCGGCCCGGGCTCCCGTAGACGGCGTCGCCGACGCTGCCTTGCCGGCGGGAAACGCCTGGCAGGCCGTGGTGAGCGCCGCTGCGAGGGCGGCCACGGACGCGGCGGCGATGACGGTCGTGAATCGAACCGAACCCATAAGGCCTCCTCGGGTCTCCCCCCCCGGGAGCAATACGAGCAAAGATAACGAATTTCGCGGGTGGCGCTCCTCGCCTGTCATCTTGTGGTCCAGCCGTGGTAAGGCTGGAACCGGATGCGCTGGCCGGGCCGGCATTGCGCGGCCAGGTGCAGATCCTCGGACGCGACGACGCCCAGCATGGGATAACCCCCGGTGACCGGATGGTCGACGAGGAAGAGGACCGGCCGCCCGTCCGGGGGGATCTGGATCCCCCCGGTGACGACGGCCTCCGAGGGTAGCTCCGCGGTGATCCGGCGGCGTGGCGCCGGCCCGAGGAGCCGCACGCCGACCCGGTCGCTCTGGGCCGTCACCTCATAGGACGCGGAGAACAGCGTGGGCAGCGCGTCCGCGGTGAACCAGTCGTCGCGGGGGCCGGCGAGGACCCGCAGGGTCGGTTCGTCCGGGTACTGGGCGAGCGGGGCGAGGTCGACGGTCGGCGGGTCCGCGCTGTCGGCCGCCGGCGGCAGCTGCCGACCGGCGGTCAGCGGTTGCGGACCGATCCCGGAGAGGGTGTCACTCGATCGTGAGCCGAGCACCGGCGGGACACCGATCCCCCCGCGAATTCCGAGGTAGGTGCGCAGGCCCCGATCGGGTGCCCCGATCCGCAGCAGCGCGCCGGCGGGCACGTCCACCGGGGAGTACATGCTGATCTGGCGACCGGCGAGTTCCAGCGGGCACGGCGCGCCGGTCAGCGCGATCAGCGCCGGATCCGTGAACCGTGCGATGAGGCCGCCGTAGGTGAGCTCGACCGCCGCCGCGGTCGCGACGTTGCCGACGAGCCGGTTCGCCAGCAACAGACTGCGACGGTCGGCAGCGCCGGACCGGGTGATGCCCAGGTGCGCGAGCCCTGACCGGCCGAGATCCTGGACCGTGGCGAACGGGCCTGGTGCGACGATTTCGATCATGAAATCTTGATCATGATATTTCGATCACGACACCGCCCGGGCAGCGTCGGCGTCGGCGATGGCGTCGGTGATGGTGATGGTGATGGTGATGAACCGCACCCGCGTGCCCGGGGCCAGCACGGCGGGCGGCTCCCGGCCGGGATCGAAGACCCGCAGGTCGGTATGGCCAATCAGCCGCCATCCGCCGGGCGAGGTCCGCGGGTAGACGCCGCTGAACTCGTCGGCGATGGCGACCGCGCCCGCGGGGACCCGGGTGCGCGGGCTGTCCCGGCGTGGCACGCGCAGCGCCGGGTCGAGGCCCGCGATGTAGGCGAAGCCGGGAGCGAAGCCACAGAACGCGACCCGGTGCCCGCCACGTACGTGCCGGTCCACGACCTGCGCCGGAGTCAGTCCGCTGAGCCGGGCGACCTCGGCCAGATCGGGGCCGTCGTAGCGCACCGGTATCGTCACGACGTCCCGGTTGAGCGGGGGACCGGCCTGCGGCCCGGGGCCGGGCGTGCCGGGCTGAGCCCCGGCGGCGCGCAGCAGGGCGGCGCTCAGGCGCCCGGCGTCGGTCGCCGCGGGATCGAACGCGACCAGCACCGTCCGCGCCGCGGGAACCAGTTGGATGATCCCGACCGGGGCGATCCGCCGCAGCCGCGCGTAGAGGGCCTCGGCCTCGGCCAGGCCGGCCACCTCGATGAGCAGTGCCTCGTCACCGCAGGGCAGGATGCGCATCGCGATCCTCTCAGCTGAACGGGATCAGGGGGACACCCGCGTCGAGCAGGGCCTGGCGTAGCCGTCTGACCAGCTCGACCGCGCCCGCCGTGTCCCCGTGCACGCAGAGAGAGCGGGCGCCGACGTCCACCGGTGTGCCCTGCCGGCTGACGACCACGCCCTTGACCGCCATCCGCACGCCGCGCGCGACGACGACGTCGGGATCGTGCAGGACGGCGTCGGCCGTGCGCCGGGAGACCAGAGTGCCCGCGGCCGTGTAGGCGCGGTCGGCGAACGCCTCGCCGACCGCGGTCAGGCCGGCCTCGCTCGCGCGCCGCAACCACGCCGATCCGGGCAGGCCCAGGACCGGCAGCGTCGCGTCGTAGCAGCGGATGGCCTCGACGACGGCCTGCGCCTGCTCCTCGTCGGTGACGATGGCGTTGTAGAGGGCGCCGTGCGGCTTGACGTAGCGGACCCGGTCGCCGGCCGTCCGGGCGAAGGCGTCCAGCGCGCCGAGCTGATAGAGGACGTCGTCACGTAGATCGTCGGGGTCCATGTCGATGCGGCGGCGACCGAAGCCGGCGAGGTCGCGGTAGCTGACCTGGGCGCCGATGCGGACTCCGCAGCGGACCGCCTGCTCGCACGTCCGCCGCATTGTCGCGGGGTCACCGGCGTGGAACCCGCAGGCGATGTTGGCGCTGGTGACCAGGTCGAGCAGGGCTTCATCCTCGGTGAGGCGCCAGACCCCGAAACCCTCGCCAAGGTCGGCGTTGAGATCGAGGGGACGCGGCGGATCCGCCGGAGGCGGTGGTGCGGCGGGATGTGCCTGTCCGGCGGGAGGCGGTGGCTCGGCCGGGTTCGGCGGATCGGCCGCCCCGGTGGTCGCCCAGTCCGGCCGAGGTCGCTCCCGCCTGCCGGGATCTCGCTGGTCGCCCATGCTGCCAATTGTTCACCACCTCGGCACTGGCGATCCGCCCCCGTCGGCACGGTGGCGGGTGGGGGCGCGACGGGGTGGTCATAATCGTGACCTGGCCGGATCCACCCTGACCGGGACCGCCGCTCCCGCGGTGCCGATCGGCCCGTTCCGCCATTCCCGCGGGCCGGCCGACGCCCCGGTCGTCGTCGTCGAGTATGCTGACTTCGAATGCCCGTACTGCGCCCGGGCGGCTCCCGTCCTGCACGAGTTCACCGAGACCTCGCAGGGGCAGGCCCGGCTGGTCTTCCGGCACTTCCCGGTGTTCGACGTCCATCCCTACGCGCTTACCGCGGCGCACGGGCGGTTCTGGGAGATGCACGACCAGCTCTTCGCCCATCAGGACCGGCTGGCCGTCGGCCGGTGAATTTGGGGGACCTGAGCACGGTCTGCGGTCCCTGGACCGTGCCTGGCTCCCCACAATTCGGCTGCCGCGCGATCATGCCAGACCGGACAGGTCGGATAGGTCGGACAGGTCGGCCAGATCGGCGTGCATCTCCCAGACCAGGATCTCGGCGGGAGCCGAGGCGCTGACCCGCTGACCGCCGGTCGCGGTGAACCGGACCGCGTCCCCGGCGCGCAGCACACCCGTCCCCTCCAGCGTCACCTCGCCCTGCGCCACGAACAGGTGCAGGTAGGGAGCCTCGGGAAGCCTGATGTCCCGACCGGGGCTGAGCCGGGCGGCGCACAGGGCCGCGAACCGGTTTCTGATCGTGATCGCGCTCTGCCCGCGGTGCCTGGCCATCCCGGACGCCACCGGTACCAGGCCGCCGCGTAGCAGCTCGTCGTCGATCTCCAGCTGCTCGTAGCCGGGGTCGATGCCCCGGCGGTCCGGTGCGACCCACATCTGGACGAAATGCACCGGCTCGTCATGCGGCTCCCCGCCGCCGTCGAGACGCCAGGAGTCGTTCTTCTCCGAGTGCAGGATCCCGCGACCGGCGCTCATCCGCTGCGCGAGTCCCGGGTAGATGACGCCGGAGTGGCCGGTGGAGTCCTGGTGCACGAGCGATCCGCGCAGGACCCAGGTGACGATCTCCATGTCCCGGTGCGGATGGGTCTCGAACCCGGTCCCGGCAGCGACCGTGTCGTCGTTGTTCACCAGCAGCAGACCGTGGTGGGTGTTCGACGGATCGTAGTGATGGCCGAACGAGAAGGAATGGTGGGAGTCGAGCCAGCCGACGCGCGTCGCCGCTCTGTCGTCCGCCCGGCGAATGTCGATCCGCGGCTGTGGCCGCGGGCGCGGACCCGCGGAGGGGGGTGTGGCGGTAGAAGGGACCGCGGTCGGTGGGGTGGACGACCCGGGGGAGGACGGCGTGGCCCTCATGGTGAACCCTCCTTCACGGTAGGCAGGACGATGCCTGCGCAGTCCAGCGTCGTCGGGGCCACGGACATTCCACGGCTCGC
>NZ_CDWTMG010000182.1:0-9844 GCF_977945845.1 Frankia sp. CcMO1 | reverse complement strand
ACCCCGGTTAACTTCGAAGACCCGTTATCCGCCGCCGGGGGCGCCCCCCGGCCCGGCGGCTCTCAACGTCGGCGTAACACCATCATCGCTGCGGCGGTGGCGGCGGCACTCCTCCTGATCATTATTCCGGTTGTGCTCCTCTCCGGAGGTTCCGACAACCCGGGCACGGTGACCGCGCCCGACAGCCCCAGCGCCTCACCGACCTCGACAAACCCATCGTCATCGCCCTCGCCAAGTCCAAGTCCAAGCGCGAGTCCGAGTCCCTCGGCGCAGTTCACCCCGGCGCAGCACGCCCTGCTGGCCAAGCTCGACTCGTCCGTGATGACGGACTGCGAGCCCAACGGCGAAGCCGAGGGCGGCCACATCAAGGCGTCGTTATTCTGCAACTCGGATGATGGGAAGGTGGTGGCTGCCTACTCCTACGCGACCACCAGTGATCTGAGCAGCGACGTCGAGGTGCGCAAGTCCCTGGTCAGCACCACCGGCGGCAAATGCGAGCAGGGCGGCGACGAGGTCTTCACCTGGAACTTCCACGAGGGTGCGACCCAGGGCACGGCCGTCTGCAACGTGCGTGATGGTGATCACTTCATCTTCTGGTCCTACAATTCCACGTTGGTCTCCTTCATGGCGACCGGCCCCGACGGGGCGGCCCTGTACGAATGGTGGAGTAATTTCGATCCGGTGCCCAAGACCTGACGTCGCGGTGGACGCCGCCGGGACGCGGCCACGTCCGCACGGCGGGGTGCTGCTTGCTGTGGCTTCGATCTTGCCTGCTTGCCTTCGGCCGGGCGGGTGGTGATAGAGCAGTATTTGTGACGCAGTAGCCTGACATCGCCCATATCCGAGCGGTGAGGGGCCTACGCTGGGGTTGCACCTGTCACCCATCTCGGGAGGAACCGTGCCCAGCCCCGGCCAAGGCGACGACGAAGCGTCGCGGGTGTCCGAGCCACCGCCGGCCTCGCCGCGGCCAGGGAGCGGCCCCGATCCAGACCCGGACGAGCCTGACCGGACCATCCTGCATCCACTACACCCAGGACCGGGACCAGGGGTGGGGCCGGGGCATGCCTTGTCGCCTCCGCCCTACACGAATCCGGTCTCACCGCCGTCGGCCCTGGGCTCGGGACCGCTGTCGGGTTCCAGACCGCAAGGTCCGGTTCTGCCACCGGGCCCGCCGGTTCCCACGGTTCCCCCTCACTTCGGGGGACTGACCGGTCCGGGTGGCCCGCCGGGGCCGCCCGGCCCCTCCACTCCGTCCTGGCCGCCCGCTCCCCCCGGGCCACCCGGATCTCTCGCCCCGCCTGGATTCGCCCCGCCCACCGGCCCCCCACCTCGTCCGCCCGGGCGGATCAGCCTGGTCCGGGCGGACAGGGACCACCGACTCCGCCTGGCCTGCCGGCTCGGTCGGGGATGCAGGGACCTCCCGGGCCCCCGGGACCCCCTGGGCCGCCCACAGGCATGGCCGGCCCGCCCGGTCCGCTCTACTACGGCTCGCCAACCAGATCCAGCAACGCTGAGTCCCCGGTGACCTTCGAGCCTCCCCTGTCTCCCGGAACCCCGTCGGCTCCCGGAACCTCGTCGACCGTGGAATCCCTCTCGGTTCCGGGGTTCCCGTCCACTCCGGAACGGCCGTTCCCGCCGGGGCCCCCGTCGGGCCCGGACCTGCCGCCGCCCCTGCCTTCGGGACCTCGGACGTCCTCCGGACTGTCGATGTCCCCACACCACGCCCCATCGTCACCATGGCCGGACGACGGCGACCTCACCTACCGCCTGACCCCACCCAGCCCCCCGCCCACCGGACGGCCCGGCATCCAGGGCAGCGACATTAACCAGCCCGGAACCCTCACGGCCGGAACCGGCACCGGGCTCGGCACGAACGGTGACACGGCCTTCCTCGGAGCCTTCGGGGCCCGGGGCAGGTCCACGGACGGCGTTGACGCGCATGTCGCGCCGTCCGCACCGCCCATCGGTTATCCGGCGCCGGCTCCCGGAGCGACAATCGGTGTCAACCCGCCGAACGGATTCCCTCCGGTGAGCGGGACGCCTGTCCCGACCGGCGGCTTTCCAGCGCCGGCACCCGTCAATCTCCTCGGCACGTCCGCCCCCTCGGTCGACACGGCCACCGCCACACGGCTCGGCGCACCTGCGGAATCCAGACGGCCCTCGTCGTTACCGGGGCTGTTGCCGGGACTTCCGCCACCGGAGCCGCCCGCCCACCCGACAGGAATCCCCGCCAATGCGGCCGGGCCCGAGCGCGCCGTAGCCCCCTTGGCCAAGCGCGGCACAGCCTCCCGGCACGAAGTCAGCGTGGATCGACGCCTGCTGTTCGCGGGCGGCGGCCTCCTCCTGGCCCTGGTGATCCTGCTCGGAGTCGTCGTGTTCACCGGCGAGGACGGCACCGACACGACGAGCGGACAATCCGTCGCCACAACATCGGCCACCGGAGCGTCGGGGAACGGTGGACAGCCGGCCGGCAATCCACAGGAGATCCTCCGCTCGCTACTGAACCCGGTCGTCATGACGGGATGCGCCGTCCCCACACACCGTGACAGCGCCTATGCCGACGCCGCCCTCGTCTGCAAGGATCCCAGCGGCATCGAGGTCACCGCGTTCCACTTCCCGAGTCAGTCCGCCATGGACCGACAGATCGGCGCCCGTGAAACGTACTACTACGACGAGGGGAACTGCGACGACGGCCAGCAGAGCTCGGAGCGGTGGAGCTCGCCGGCCGAGTCGACCGGTAGCACCCGGCTGTGCTACTTCTTCGCGAAGCGTTTCTACGCGTTCTGGACCTACGACGACTATCGAATCGCGTTCTCCGCGGATGATCAGGATCCGGGTAACCTCAACAGATGGTGGAAGTCGTTCGATCCACTCCGTCATTGAGCTGACCTTCCTCGGGAGACCGGATACCTGTGAACGGTTCCGAAGACGGATTCCCGCGGAATCCGGCCGACGGTGACGAGGATCCATCCAGTGGAACCGACTCGTGGTGGCGTCGCGGGCCCCTCACCGCGATCATCTTGATCATCGTGGCTCTGATCGCGGGTGGCGTCACCATCGGACTCGCCGTGACCCGCGATCCGAGCGACAGCCCCACCGGTCGCCACCCGTCGGCGGCCGGCACGACGGGCACGGGAGGCACCATGGCCTCCGGAGCGGCCGGCGTCGGACAGTCGCCGGGCCCGACGCTCGATGCCGCCGAGGCACGGCTGCGGTCCTCGCTCAAGCCGTTCGCGATCGGCGAGTGCGCGAGTGCGCCGCCCAGCGAGGGACAGGCGGTACCCGGTGGCGTGGAGGCGGCCCTCAGCTGCGTCCCCGGGGTGGCGACCGATGCTCCGGCCCCCGCTCGAATCCTCGTCCTGCGTTACCCGGACGCCTCGGCCCTGGCCCGCGACATCGCCCACCGGTCCGCAGCCCTCGCCGGCGTCGGCAACTGTTATCAGGGGCAGACCGGCATCGAGCGCTGGGCACGCAGCTCCCGACGCCGTGGCACCTTCCTGTGCGATGCAGGACCCGGTCGGTTCTCGGTGTTCTGGACGGTTGACGACGAGCGTCTCGGTTTCGCCACGGAGGATCCGCAGGCCGACAAACTGCTCGCATGGTGGCGGGAGTTCGACCCGGTGTGACGGATCGGCCGTGCTTGCTGCCTCCGGCCGTCCCGGCGTCAGGCCCCCGGATAGCCCCGTGACTGGTAGGGCGCGGAGAGATCGGCAAGGGTTTCCTGCACCCGCTCGGCGTGCGGCATGCACGACAGGCTGACCCGGCCCCGCTGCCCCACCGTCTCAATGATCAGCTCACCCGAGCCCAGAACCCGGTCGAGGACGTTCTGCTGCACGGTCGCACCAACCAACCAGGCGAACGGGACATCACGCCCAACCCGCGTGACGACCCCTTCGCGGATCATCAGTCGATGGTTCGTCACGACGTAATGAGTGGTCATTCGACGTAGCCATGGCATCACACTCAGATAACCGATTGCACCGAAGGCGACCAGAAGCACGAGGTACTGGATAGGCTTCTGCAACACCCCTCCGGGTGCGAAGAAAACCCCCAGCACGGCGAAAAGGAGGGCGGCAACCGTCCAGAGCGCCGGGACTACCAGGCTGACCCAGTGCGGGTGCAGATGGAGGACAACCTCTTCGTCCTGGGTGAGGATATCGTCGGGAAACGCCACGGCAACGATCGTCGCATCTCGGGCTGACAGATCGCTGCCGGGTCCCTCGTCACCGCAGGTGAACGATGTCGGCGGCGCTGTAGGGTCGCCCGTCGACGACGAGCCGGCCGTCGGGGTCAACATCGGTGGCGGTCCCGAGCACCGCCGAACCGTCCGGCAGCTCGACGCGCACCCGCCGGCCGATCGTCGCGCACACCCGTAGGTACTCCGCGCGAGCCGCTTGCGGGTCAGCCTCCCAGCCAGTGATCGCCCCGACGAGATCGGCGAGTACCACCCCGAGCAGCTCGGTCCGGTCCAGAGCCGCCGGAAGCGCGCCGCTGAGCAGCAGGCTCGTCGACCGCTCCGGGAGCTCGTCACGCTCCGCCATGATATTCAACCCAAAACCGATAATCACCGAAGGTGACGACAGTGGGATCTGGACGACCTCGACCAGGATGCCGGCGAGCTTCGCATCGTCGACGAGAACGTCATTGGGCCATTTCAGGACTGCGGGAACCGCCGCCACCTCACGTAGCGTCGCCAGGAGCGAGGTTCCGACCACCATAGGCAGCCAGCCGAGCAGGGACATCGCTACCCGGGGTCGCAGCAGCAGCGAGACCGTCAACCCGGCGCCAGGGCGAGACTCCCAGGATCGGTCGAGCCGGCCACGACCCGCCGTCTGCCGTTCGGCGACGAGAACCTGTCCCCGGCCGCGGGCGGTGTCTTCGCCCCGGGCGATGCGCGCCAGCGCGGCGTTGGTCGAGTCGATCTCCTCTACCACCGTCAGGTCGAGGCCAACCGCGGCGGCACGGGCCGCGAGGCGTGCGGCGTCCAGCGGTTCACGTGTTCCGATGGACGCGGATCGCCCCTCCCCGACAGAGCGGGCCCGAGGGGACGTCGGCGAGGGCTTGCCGGGCGGGAGCTTGCCGGACGCGGGCTGCTCGGGAGAGGGTCCCACGGGTGAAGGCTCCTTCGAGGGTGACACCGGTCCACCCTGCCAGACCGTCCGGTCACCCGCCGGCGACTCGGGCGATCAGCGGACGATCAGCAAACTGATCCGGGATACGGTTAACTCACCAGAGGCCCACGAATCTCGCCTATCCGGTGAGATCCGCTGCACATCAATCACACGCGTGGACCCGCGGGGGTCGTACGCTGCCGGTTATGGCTCTTCCCGCGCCCGCAGAGGATTCCGCTCCCGACCCGCACACCACCGCAGGCCGACTCGCCCAACTGCGGCGCGTGAACGATGATGCCGTCCACGCCGGGTCCCAGCGAGCGGTCGACGCGCAGCATGCCAAGGGCAAGATGACAGCCCGCGAACGGGTCGAGGCCTTCCTCGACCCCGGGTCGTTCGTCGAGACCGACGCCTTCGCCCGCCATCGCGCGCACGACTTCGGCGTCCAGGCCAACCGGCCGTATGGCGACGGCGTGGTGACCGGGTACGGGACTGTCGACGGCCGGCAGGTCTGCGTGTTCAGCCAGGACTTCACCGTTTTCGGTGGCAGCCTGGGTGAGGTCTTCGGCGAGAAGATCGTCAAAATCATGGATCTTGCGTTGAAGACGGGCTGCCCCGTCGTGGGTATCAACGACTCCGGCGGAGCGCGTATCCAGGAGGGCGTCGTCTCCCTCGGTCTGTACGGCGAAATCTTCTACCGCAACGTGATGGCCTCCGGCGTCGTCCCACAGCTCTCACTGATCATGGGACCCTGCGCCGGTGGCGCCGTGTACTCGCCGGCGATCACCGACTTTACCCTGATGGTCGACCAGACCAGCCACATGTTCATCACTGGCCCCGACGTGATCAAGGAAGTCACCGGCGAGGACGTGGGCATGGAGGAACTGGGTGGCGCACACACCCACAACTCCCGCAGCGGTGTCGCGCACTTCCAGTCGGCCGACGAGACGGAGTGCCTCGAGCTCGCCCGTGCGCTGCTGTCGTTCCTTCCGTCGAACAATCTCGACGACGCCCCGAGCTACGACGCCGTGGACGATCTGGACGCCGAGATCGACCCGGATCTCGACACGTTCATCCCCGACTCCCCGAACACTCCGTACGACATGCACCAGATCATCGAGCGGCTCCTCGACGAGGGTGACTTTCTCGAGGTCCACACCCAGTTCGCCCAGAACATGATCGTCGGATTCGGCCGGGTGGATGGACGTTCTATCGGGGTGGTCGCCAACCAGCCGATGCAGTTCGCCGGCACCCTCGACATCGACGCCAGCGAGAAGGCCGCCCGGTTCGTCCGGACCTGCGACGCATTCAACATCCCGGTGCTGACCCTGGTCGACGTCCCCGGCTTCCTTCCCGGCACCTCCCAGGAGTGGAACGGCATCATTCGCCGTGGCGCCAAGCTGATCTACGCCTACGCAGAGGCCACCGTACCGAAGGTGACGGTGATCATTCGGAAGGCCTACGGCGGTGCCTACGACGTCATGGGGTCCAAGCACCTGCGGGCGGACATCAACCTCGCCTGGCCGACCGCCGAGATCGCGGTGATGGGCGCCCGGGGTGCCGTCAACATCATCTATCGACGGGATCTAGCCAGGTCCGAGTCACCGGAGACTCGTCGGGCAGAGCTGATCCAGGACTACACCGATCACTTCGCGACCCCTTACATCGCGGCGGAACGGGGCTATCTCGACGCGGTCATCAGCCCGTCGGCAACGCGGTGCGATGTCATTCGAGCGATGCGTCTGCTGCGTACCAAACGTGAATCCCTGCCACCGAAGAAGCACGGCAACATCCCGCTATAGACGGGATCTGCCGTCGCCAGCTCGCCGGAAGGAGGATCTCCCCGACGGAGATCTCCCGGGCCTCAGAGGTCCACGGACGGCATACTCACGACGCACCAGCTACTCGAGGTACCGAGGAGAGAAACGTGGTTCAGGACGATGACAGGCGGGCGAGTCGGCCTCGGCTGCAGCTGATCCGCGGCGAGGCGACGCCGGAGGAGATCGCCGCTGTGGTGGCGCTCCTGACGGCTCGTGCCGCTCCCTCGTCGGCGCCGGCCACCCGCCGTTCATCCTGGGCCAGCCCAACGCTGGCGCTCCGTGGCAGTCTCACCACCGGACCGGGCGTGTGGCAAAGGTCCGGGATGACGCCGGGTGCGCGCACTCGAGCCGACTGGTGATCAACCGATAGGCATGACGCCGGGATGTCTGCAGCATCACATCTGGGTACAACGGCAGCAAAATGTTCGGCCCGACTCACCTACACTCAGGCAGGCCGGACGAGGACGGGAGCGACGTGCGTAAGATCCTCATCGCCAATCGGGGAGAAATCGCGGTTCGAGTGGCCCGCGCCTGCCGCGACGCCGGATACACCAGCGTCGCAGTATACGCGGAACCGGATATCAATGCCCTGCACGTACGCGTTGCTGACGAGGCATTTGCGTTGGGGGGCACGACCCCTGGTGATTCATACCTGCGCATCGACAAAATTCTCGATGCCTGCAAGTCCTCCGGGGCCGATGCCGTCCACCCGGGATACGGTTTTCTCTCGGAGAACGCGGACTTCGCGGAGGCCGTGATCTCCGCAGGCCTCACCTGGATCGGCCCGCCGCCGGAGGCCATCCGCCGTCTCGGGGACAAGACCGCGGCCCGGCATATTGCACTAGCGGTCGGTGCGCCGCTCGCACCTGGCACCGCAGACCCCGTGGCCGGCGTCGATGAAGTTGTCACCTTCGCCAAGCAGTACGGCCTTCCGGTTGCCATCAAGGCCGCTTTTGGTGGCGGAGGGCGCGGGCTGAAGGTCGCTTGGACCGCGGAGGAGCTCCCCGAACTGTTCGACAGTGCCGTCCGGGAGGCGGTCGCGGCGTTCGGTCGCGGAGAGTGCTTCGTCGAGCGGTACCTGGACCAGCCCCGCCACGTCGAGACCCAGATCCTGGCGGACACGCACGGCAACGTCGTCGTGGTCGGTACCCGCGACTGCTCGCTCCAGCGCCGTTACCAGAAGCTCGTGGAGGAGGCGCCGGCACCGTTTCTCTCGGAGGCTCAGCTCCACTCGCTGTACGACGCCTCGAGGGCGATCTGCAAGGAAGCCGGCTATATCGGGGCCGGGACCGTCGAGTTCCTCGTCGCCCGCGATGGCATGATCAGCTTCCTTGAAGTCAATACCCGCCTCCAGGTCGAGCATCCGGTAACCGAAGAGGTCTCCGGAGTGGACCTGGTTCGCGCCCAGTTCCGCATCGCAGAGGGTGAGGCACTCGACTTCACCGATCCGGCTCCTCGCGGTCACTCCATCGAATTCCGCATCAACGGTGAGGATCCCGGCCGTAACTTCCTTCCCGCCCCCGGCACGGTCACCAAGCTGATCGCGCCGGCCGGCCCCGGCGTCCGACTCGATACCGGCATCGAAAGCGGCAGCGTCATCGGCGGCGCTTTCGACTCCCTGCTCGCAAAGCTCATCATCACCGGAGCAACCCGGCAGGAAGCTCTGCAGCGGGCTCGGCGCGCCCTCGACGAGATGATCATCGAGGGAATGGCGACGGCACTGCCATTCCACCGCGCGGTCGTACGGGATCCCGCCTTCGCCCCGGAGGACGCCGCAGAGCCTTTCCGTATCCACAACCGCTGGATCGAAACCGAGTTCGACAACACCATCCCGGCCTTCGCGGGAGGGACTGAGGCCGACACCACCCCCGAGCCGCGGGAGACCGTGGTTGTCGAGGTAAGCGGCAAACGCCTCGAAGTCGTGCTACCCGCCGGATTCGGTTCTGCCCCCGTCGCCGCTTCCCGGGGAGCGGCGCCCAAGCGGCGCGCTCGCGGCACGGCTGCGGCCAAGGTCACGGGCGACGCCCTGACCAGTCCCATGCAGGGCACCATCGTGAAGGTCGCGGTCAACGACGGCGACGCTGTTTCCGCGGGTGATCTGATCATTGTTCTGGAAGCGATGAAGATGGAACAGCCGATCAACGCGCACCGGGATGGCACGGTCACCGGACTGGCTGCGGCCGTCGGCGCCGTTGTCACCAGCGGCACCGTGCTCTGTGAGATCAAAGACTAGAACGCACCGAAGCTCGACCTGCCCACCGTCGGCTGCCACCTCTCCACCGCAGACTTCATAGGCTGCGAGGTATGGACGGTAACGACAGCCCGACGGTGAGCGGCCAGGACCGGGAGCTGGCGGTGGCCCGCCCAGTCGTTCAGCGACCACCGCTGACCGGGCGAGTGCACTACCTGCTTGGGGGGACCCTTCCTCCGGCCTACAACGACTGGGTCTCGCATGACCTCACCGGCCCCGGCTGGAGGCTGCGCCAGGCGGCACGGCCCTTCCTGCTGATGTTGCCCTTCGCGCTGATCTTTTCCCTGCTGCCCGGTGAGTTCGGAGTCCGAGCCGTCGTCGTCGCGTTTCTTCTGATCTCTGGGATCGGGCTCGGCTTCGCCACCAGCGGGTTCTTCCGGAACCACCGACTGGAACAGCATGGCTTTCCTCCGGTTTTCCCCACGAGCGATGATGAGGACAAGGAGGACGGGGACACGGAGTGATTTAACCAGGGATGTCACATTTCTCAGCTTTTCGCTTACTCGGACCGGTGCACCTCGGGCCGGAGGCGGCCCTCGATAACAACATCCGCCAGATACTGCTCTGGTGATATGTGATATCGGCGCCCCTCTGGGCTCGTCCAGACGAAATGCCCAGGCTTGTCCTGGCGCAACCTCCAGTCCTTCCGTGGTAAACATTCA
>NZ_CDWTMG010000181.1:0-9904 GCF_977945845.1 Frankia sp. CcMO1 | reverse complement strand
CCGGAGGTCTTCCGGTCGTTGCCGGCCAGGGATTCCAGGGTGAAGGTTCGCTCGACGGCGTCGTGGCGGGGGACGAGTTCCAGGAGCGACTCGTAGATGCCGCCGAGTTCGTCGGCGCCGAGGTTGCGGTAGTCGACGGTCCTCGGCGGCTGGCCCTTGGGCTGGACGACCGCGAGGTGCCGGATGGCGGTGAGCAGGGCGTCGTTCGGCAGTGGTTGGCCGGCGACGACGTCGGCCGGTCCGTGGTCGAACAGCCCGCCGATGCCGGGGAGGCCGAGTTCCGGGCGTCCGCCCTCGCGGCCGAGGGCGTCGATGACGACGGAGACCGCCTGCCACAGGTCGGCGTGCTTGGTGCCGCGCCGCTTGAGCGAGAGCCGCCGCAGCCGGGCGGTGGAGAAGTAGCCGGCGTACCGGGCCCGGGCGGCCGGGTCGGCCTCCGGAGAGAGCAGGGCGTCGCGGTCTTCGGCGACGAACAGGAACAGCAGCCGGTAGGCCAGCCGCAGCAGGGCGCGGTGGTAGTCCTCCAGGTGCAGCGTCCGGTCGGCGAGTCGGCGGTTCAGCTCGGCGCCGGCCGGGTGTTGCAGGAATCCGGTGCCGAGGGCCTCGATGGCGCGTTGGACGCCGTCCCGCAGCAGGAACAGGGCGCGGGTGCCGGACTCGATCGAGGCGGTGCGCCAGCGCTCCAGCCAGCAGTCCGAGGCGGCCCCGCCGGGCGAGAGCAGTTCGACGCGGGACTCGTGGGTCATCAGGAACAGCAGGACGAAGTCGGAGAACACCTCGCCGTCGAACATGGCTTCGAGGTCGAACTCCAGGTACGACTGGCCGGAGAGTGAGGTGGAGTCGCGGAGCAGGCGCAGCTGCCGGCCGTTGGAGAGCAGACCCCAGGCGTGGTCGTCGCTGCGGTTCAACAGTTCCTGGAGCATGGCGTGCGGTGCGCGTTCGGCTGCGCCGGGGACGCCTTTGGTGCGTTTGTCGAGGTCGACTCCCCAGCCGAGCAGGTGGACCGGGGTGGCCTCCCAGAGGTGGGAGACGCCGAAGGAGTGGCCGCCTGCGTGCAGGCCGCCGGCTGGGGTGGCCGGCACCCGGCCGTAGCCGAGTTCGCGCAGCAGCACGAGCAGCCACTTCTCCCGGGTCAGCCCCACCGCCGGGTCCTTTCCGGCGAGCTGGTCCCGCGCCGCGCGGAACGAGGACCAGATGCCGGTGAGGTACGACCACGCCCGGTTGGCCGCCTCGCGAGGGGTCTCCCCGGCGCCCAGGTGGTATGCCGATGGGGTCAGCCCGTCCAGGGCGCGGTCTCCGGCGACCACCCGGGCGAGCAGGTCGGGCGGGAGCAGGCCGCCGACGGTCCGGACCGTGGTGAAGTCGCTCATGCCGCACCCGCCGGCAGCGGGAGGTAGAGGTAGACGCCGAGGACGTCGACCGGCTTCTGCGCGGTCACCTTCAGGCCGCGGCGGGCGGCGCCGGACCCGGCACGCACCCTTCGGTGACTGTCCAGAAGGGCGTCCGCGTCCCGGTCGGCCCGCTCTTCCAGGGCCGGGTACAGCGCCGGTAGCTGGCCGAGCACCCGGGCGGTGAGCTGGTGGGCCTGGTCTGGGGGGATGTTGGCGTCCGGCGCGGCCTCCTGCAGGGCTGCGACGTCCTCGTCGGTGAGCCAGCGCGGGTCCTCCGGGCTGCCGGTGAACGCGAGCAACCTGGCGTCCTCGGCCACCTGTTGCCGAAGGCCGTCCCGGCCGGGCAGGTCGAGGTGGAACCGGAACCGGACCAGCAGCAGCGTCGTGCGGGTGGCGACGGCGCGGGTGCGCACGACGCCCGCACGCCGGGCCGGGCGGGCGGCGGGGTCGAGGGCCGGGTCGAGAGCGGCGTCGAGCACGTGACGGGCGAGTGCCTCGACCGCCGGGTCGGTGCGGGCGAGGACGGCGTGCTTGCGGGGGACGGGAGGTTGCCGATGGAACGGAAGTGGTTCGGCGTGACCGGCGGGCAGGGCGTCCCGGACACCGATCGTCAGCACCGCGGTGACGGCGTCGAACCCGGTCTCCGAGGGCGTGACGGCGGCGCCGAGGGCGCGCAGGGCCTCGCTGGTGAAGTCCTCGATCTCCGCGCTGCCACCGAGCGCGGACCGGACGGCGGCCACCTGGGCGGCGACCTCCTCGGGGTGGATCGCCCGCTGCGCGTACTTGGTGCGGGACACCCGTTCGGTCTCGGCCGACGACTGCCATTCGCGGTGCAGCGCCTCGGTCTTCTCGGTGAGGCCCAGGTCGAGGGTGAGCTGGCTGGCGTCCTGCCCGCGCAGGATCAGGCCCTCCATCAGCGCCTCGACGACCGAGTTCGAGCCGTCCGGGACCGGCACGGAGACTCCGGTGGCCTTGCTGATGGCCTGGTGACGGCGGATCAGGACGTCCAGGACGATCCCGTCGATGCTGTTGTCGGTGCCGTAGATGGTCACCGCCCGGACCACCGGCGCCCGCTGGCCGAACCGGTCGACGCGGCCCTCGCGCTGCTCGTGCCGGGTCGGGTTCCAGGCCAGGTCGTAGTGGATGACGGCCTGGAAGGGGCCCTGCAGGTTGACCCCTTCGGACAGGCAGTCCGTGGCGACCAGGACGTGCCGGGCCTCGGTGCCGGTCAGGTCGCGGATGCGCTGCTCGCGCTCGGCCGGTGGCAGCGTGCCGGTAACGGCCGCGACCTCGACGTTCTTGCCGAGCGATCCGGCGAGGTGGTCCGCGACGTAGTCGGCGGTGTCGATGAACCGGCAGAAGACGATCGGGTCGTACCCGTCGGCGAGCAGGGCCTTGACCTGCGTGACCAGAGTCGTGAGCTTCCGGTCGGCAGCCGGCCCCTCCAGCTTCGCCGCCTCCCGGGCCAGCGCCAGCAGCCGCCGTCGCTGCGAGGATCCGGTGCTGCCCTCGCCGGAGGCGGGGTCGGTGTCCGCTCCTGGGGTGGTGTCGAGAGACTCCAGGGCCTCGTCGTCAGCGGAGTCGAGAACGCCGGCCCGTCCCAGGGCGTCGGCCTCCGCGACGTCCACCGCCTCGGCGGCTGCCGCGCGGGTGCGGAGGGTGGCGGCCGCGGCGCGCGGCGACGAGGCGAGGGTGCGCAGCAGCGCCAGCGCCGACCACCAGCGGACCCGCTGGTGCAGGGGTCCTCCGCTGGAGTCCTGGACCTGCTCGCGGGCGTAGTCCAGGACCCGCTCGAACAGCGCCCGGTAGTCCGGCCCGAGCGCGTAGGGCGCCTCGCAGGACTCCCGGTCCGCGGGGAAGTAGGTCTCCTCGGTGAATCCACTCTTGTCGTCGAAGAAGCGCCGGATGTCGGCCCGTCGCCGCTGCACGAAGTGCCGGGCCAGCCGCTCCCGGCCGGTGCCGGTCTCCAGGTTGAGCGTGGCCAGCGCCGGGTCGAGCAGCGAGATCAGGTTGCGGAAGCCTTCGTCCTTGCCCGAGTGCGGGGTGGCGGTGACCAGGACCAGGTGCCGGGTGTCATCGCGGGCCAGGTCGGTGAGCAGTTCGTGGCGCTGGTGGCGGACCCGCCTGCCGAGCGAGTCGTCGGCGACCGCGGTGTGTGCCTCATCGACGATGACCAGCTCGGGGCAGTGGTTGAGGAACTCGTGCCGCCGGGTGGGGGACTTGATGAAGTCGGTCGAGACCACGAGGTGCGGGTAGCGGTCGAACAGGGACTGGTTCATCAGCAGGCCGCGTTCCAGCCGCTTCACCGTGGAGGTGAGGACCAGTTCGGCGTCGATGGCGAACTTCTCCCGGAGCTCGCGCTGCCACTGCTCGGCCAGGGCCGGGCTGCACAGGACCGCCAACCGCTGGGCGTCGCCCTGGGCGAGCAACTCGGCGGCCACCAGCCCGGCCTCGATCGTCTTGCCGATGCCGACGTCATCGGCGATCAGGAGCCGGACGGTGTCCTGGCGCAGGGCCAGCATGAGCGGCACGTACTGGTAGGCCCGGGGTTCGACGGCGATCCCGGCCAGCGAGCGGAACGGGCCCGCGGAGGAGCGGAAGCCCACCCGCAGAGCGGTCCGCAGCATCGCGGCACTGGTGGCGTCTCCGAGGTCGTCCGGGCTGGGCAGCGGGAACGTCGCCGGCGCGACGGGTTCGAGAGCGGGGAAGATACCGGCCACGTCGTCGCTGCCGCCGCCGAGCGGGCGTAACACGAGGAAGTCCTCGGCGCTGTCGGGGAGGACCACCCACTCCCGGTCCCGGGCCCGGACCAGGGTCCCGACTGCGTACCTCACGCTCACGTCCGTTCCTGACCGGTGCCGAGGGGGGCGGATTCCTTGGCCGTGCCGAACACCGACGGGTAGCGGGCGACGATGGCATCCCAGTCATCGTCATGCCGGATGCGGATCACCATCCATCCGGCGTCCAACAGCCGCTCCTCGGCCGCGCGGTCCCGCTCGGCCTGGCCGGCGTGGTCGTGAACCGGGCCATCGACGAAGACAGCGACCGAGCCGGTCCGCCCGTCGTAGACCAGATCGGGACGGGCCATTGCCTCGGACACACTGACCTGGGCCCGGTCAGGCAGCCGGAGACCACGGCTGTCCAGCCAGGCGATGAACCGCTGTTCCAGCCTGGAATCAGCCAGCTCTTCCAACAGGTCGCGCTGGTCGCCGCGGGCACGGCTGCCGGCTCCGGCGGTCGTCGCGGACGACGCGATGCTGAGCAACAGGTCCCGCACCGAGTGCCGGTCGATCAGCGAGTGCCAGATCTGGTTGCCGTAGGAGAGCAGGCAGTCGTAGCAGGCGCGCTCGCAGCGCTCCGGGGCGCCGGGTGCGTGATCGAGATCGACGCCGGTGTCCGGGTCGAAATGCGCGATGCTCAGGGCGGTCCGGGCCACTCGAGCCATGGCGTCGGGCTCGGTCACCAACCGGCGCAGTACCCCCGCGCCACCCTCGGCGGACTCGGTCACCAGCAGCCGTCCTCGGTGGTCCGGGTCCGGCAGCAGCTGGCTGTCCAACTCCGAGTCTTCCAGCTGGAAGTACGCTTCGGCGCCCCGCTCCAGGGCGTAGCGCAGACTGGTCTCGGTGGTCTCGTCCACGCGGTCGCGCAGGCGCACGACGAGGATGTTGCGTCGGTCCTCGACATACGGAGTGACTTTGGCCTTGCGTTTCACGTCCTCGGCCGCGTCCAGGTTGTCGGCATCGACGGTGATGTCGGCCGCCTTCTTGTCCGACAGCCACCGGCCCTCGGCCAGGTCGAGCCAGAACCCGCGGTCGGCCTGGTCCTTCCGCCTCCGGCGCCCGACATTCGCCACCCGGATGGTCGCGCTGTCCCCATAGCGCAGATCCAACACCGCCGGCGACGGACCCGTCGTCCCGGCCGCGCCAGCGCTGGTCACGGCGTCGAGCTGACCCGGGCGGTCGCCATGGTCATGGAACCGGTAGGACACCTCCAGCTCGAACCCGGAGCGGCGCCGCTCCTCCTCGTCGCTGGAGATCCGCTCCCGGCGCCGGGTGAAGACGGTCTGCAGGCGGAGCAGCCCGTACGTCTTGGCTCCCAGAGGCTCACCGCAGGCGTCGCAGACATCGGTGCCGACCGCGACCGGGTGGTGGTATCCGCAGGCATGGCAGCGCCGGGCCTCCTCGGTTTCCACGCCTGACTGCACTCCGGGCACCCGGGGAAGCTGGACGCGGACCACCTCGTAGCGGGCGCCCTCGTGGTAGATCAGCGCGCCGGGACCGAACTCGCTGATCGCCAGGAACCGTGGCCGCTGCAGGTAGTCCCCGTCGCGGGAACGCGACCAGCCGCGGATCCCCGGGATGTAGGCGGCCAGGGGCAGCCGAGGGAAGGAGTAGCCGGGCAGGAAGCCTTCGGAGGCGAGGTAGCGGTAGGAGTAGAAGTCGGTCTGACCGAACTCGCTGTCCTCGTTGCGGAGCAGGACCAGCTGGTTGCGGGCGTCCCGGGCCCGCCGCTCCGCGGCATCCCGCGCGCCGCTCGGCGCCCGCGGGTCGACCGACAGCTTGCTCTGCTCCTGGTGCTCGGCCAGGGCCGCCCGGTACAGCGAGCGCCACCGGTCGATGGCCAGGTCAAGGCCCTGGGCGGCGGCGGCGACCTGGTCGGCCACCCACCCGTCGTACCACCAGGTCACCGGCTCACCTGCGCGCTCCCAGGTACCGCGCAACTCGTTGAGGACGTTCTCGGCGCGGTGCGTGGCGCGCCGCCGGGCGTCCTCATCGATCAGTGCCCGCCACACCTCTGGCAGGATCGTCAGCGTCGGCCCCTCGCCGCTGACATCGACGAGGTCGGTCAGCCGGGCCCGCAGCGACTGGTCGGTCTCGGCCAGCCAGACCGCATGCACGTGCGAGCGGACCAGATCCTCGTTGGTCAGGTCCAGCCGTGGTGCCGCGACCGACCCGGCGACCATCTCGCGGGAGTGGCGGAAGTAGTACGTGTCATGGGAGTTGCCGGTGGCGCAGTAGGTGACGACCAGGGCCGGCTGCCCGGACCGGCCGGCCCGGCCCGAGCGCTGCGCGTAGTTGGCCGGGGTCGGCGGGACGTTGCGCAGCGCAACGGCGTTCAGGCTCGCGATGTCGACGCCGAGTTCCATGGTGGGGGAGCAGTACAGCAGCGGGAGGCTGCCGGCCCGGAACTCCTGTTCCCGCTGCTCGCGGTCCTCGGGCGGCACCTGCGCGGTGTGCTCCTTCGCGTGCAGCCCGGCCAGCGTGGACGCAACGTTGCGGTAGAGGTCGACGAAGAACGGGTTGACCCGCGCCACCGCCTCGCTGTCCAGCGACCGACGCAGCGGATCGTCGGCCCCCTTCGTGCCGTCGCCGGCCACCCAGCGCAGCGCCGATGCCTTCACCCGGTAGCCCGGAACCCCGTCGACCTCGACGACCCGGGTCAGCACCCCGGTCTGATCGAGCACGCCGAACAGATCGACGATGACCTCCTGGCACTCGGCCACGGTCAGCTCGTGGCCCAGGCCGACGTCCCGGCGGCGCAGGTAGCGGCCCAAGGCCGAGCGGCCGGAGACGTTCAGGTCGTTCCGCATGCCGCCAGGCCGCCCGGACCGGGGGAACGCCGTCCCGACATCGATCAGGCGCTCTCCCTCGGCGATGGCCCAGGTGCCGACGAGGTGCTGCCGGGACTCGCGCACCAGCCGGTCGAACCCCGGCTGGGTCAGGCAGTCCACGTCAATGGCCAAGACCTTGCGCAACTCGTCCAGAAGGATTTTCACCAGTTCCGCACGCAGCCCGGGCACGGCCGCCTGGAGAGCCGGGTGGGTATGCCGCCAGGAGTCGGCGTCCGCAGCGATCTCCGGTAGGTCGACGTAGCGGACCTGCAGCAGCCCGGACTGTTCCAGGTTCGGCATGGTGACCCGCCAGCCGCGCTGCAGATCGGTGTAGAGGCGGTACTCCACTGCCCCCCGCAGCGCCCGCTCGGCCTGCTCGCGGGCCGAGAACTTCGCCAACGGGTTGGCGGCGAAGTCCGGCATCGTCAGACCGAGGGAGGCGGTGACGCGCTGCCCGACCGTCTCATGCGTCAGGCTGCCGCCGGCCGCCGTCATCGCCTGGTAAACCCCGCCGCGCAGCTGGGTGACCTGCACGAAGTCGTTGAAGTGCCCCGCCTGGAGCGAGGCATCCTGGCGGTTGTCCACGAAGGTCAGCAGCTTGCGCGCCTCACCACTGAGCTGCGAGGGGTCCAGCGCCTTCAGTGAGCGGACGATGCTGGCGCTGACCACGGTCACCGCCGAGGAGCGGCCCTCCCGGTCCAGCGTGGCCAGCTTGGCGTAGTCGTTGCCGCGTACCTGCTCATAGGAGATCCGGCACCGCATGCAGAACGCGAACGGCGTCGAGACGAACCACGCCTGTAGGCCCTGGCCGCGCCGGGTCTCGCCGCCATCCGGGCCGAGCCACACCTCGGTCGGTAGGTACTTCTCCTTGGTGGCGACGACCACCTGCTCACCCGACTCGGTCGTGGTCAGCCAGTGGTCGGGCAGCCGCCCCTCCTTCATCGGCTCCTTCGGCCACGGCAGATCGGCCGAGACGTACAAGTACCCGGTGACGCTGTCGCCGCCGGAGGCGTCGGCGTCGCGCCGAGGCACGTACGCGGCCTGGCCATCCCGCCACAGCTTGGCCACCACCAGGTACTCCTGGCCGCACTCTCGGCAGAATCCCAGCGGCAGCAGCGCCTTGTCCGGGTCGCCGGGGACTCGCAGCTGATAGGTACCGGTGATATGGCGAGTGTCCTCGGGCTCCAACGACACGAACACCGTGTCGCCCTTCGACAGGAACTGGTGCAGCCGGAACGCGAACAGTGGCCGGTTCGTGCTCGGATGGCGGGCGCTCGAACCCTCCAACAGCACGCCCCGGATCGCCGCAGCGCACGAGACCGGATCCAGTCCGGTCTGCTCAGCCAGCGTCGCGGTCGCCAGCCTCACGGTGGTGGGCTTCCGACGGACCAGACGACCGGTAGCGGGGTCGCTGTCCAGCCCGAACGTGTCCTCGATCCACGTTGCGAGCGGATCCGCCGCCAGCTGCTCGTAGTTCCGAGCTGCACCGGAGTTGGCCGCGGACACCGCGGTACGCAGGGTCGTCCCGGTCGGCCGATCCGAGCCCGTCGCCCGCTCCAGGGTCTCCCCGATCACCCTGCTCGGGGTGACCGGAGAGCCGAAAAGCCGCGTCGCAACCTCGGCCACGGCCACCTTCTGGTCGTCCGCGGTGCCGTCAGAGGCCATCGTCGCTGACGTCCCCACCACCTGCAGGTCCGGGGATGCGCAGACATCTCGCAGCCGCCTGACCAGCAGCGCCACGTCGGCGCCCTGCCGGCCACGGTAGGTGTGGAGCTCGTCCAAGACCAGGAACCGCAGGCCCTGCGCCGCCCGGATCAGGTGCCGGCGCTCGTCCGGGCGAGTCAGCACCAGCTCAAGCATCACGTAGTTGGTCAACAGGATGTCCGGAGGCTCGGCCAGAATCCGACGGCGCTCGTCGTCCTTCTCCTGCCCCGTGTAGCGGGCGAAGGTCACCGGCTCGCCACCGTCCGGATAGCCGAACCGCAGGAACTTCTCCAGCTCACCCAGCTGCGAGTTCGCCAGCGCGTTCATCGGGTACACAACGATCGCCTTGACCCCCGGACGTCGCCGACCCTGGTCCAGCTCGCGTTCTCGCAACACGTCATCGACGATCGGCACGATGTACGCCAGCGACTTGCCCGAGCCCGTCCCCGTCGTCAAGACATACGAGTCGCCGCCTCGCGCGGCCTCCACCGCCTCCCGTTGGTGACGGTGGAGGGTCAGCGTGCTCGAGCCCGGGTCCTCGCGGCCGGTCTTGACCCGGAAGATGCGCTCACACTCCGGGTGCAGCACACCCGCGCGCGCCAGCTCCGAGATGCTCCCGCCCGACTCGAAGCTGGGATTGAGGCTGAGCCACGGATCCGGCCACTGCACGCCATCGCACAACTCGCGGTCGACATGCGCGCGAATGCGAGAGTCGCGGACCTCCACGAAACCGGACGTGAACGCCCGATAGTCACCGATCAGCTGTTCATGGATCTTGAACACATCCATGCGTTCGGCAGGCTCCCGTCCACTCGCCTCGCGACGCGGTGCGCCGTAGATCAACGCACGGTGACGACCCTACCCGGCTGGGTCACGTCGAGAGTGGACCAATTCACCCGCCTTCCGACGAGTCGGATGGGCAAGCGGCTCTGACCGGGCATCGGCTCTGACCAGCGCCCGTCACCCCCACCTTGGAGAACGTGAGCTGCGACACGGATCCTGCGAGGGTGTCCAATCCCGCCTGCCCTGACACCTGCTCCCGATGACCGAGCGGAGCGCTTCCGCAATGACCGGCCCGTTCGCACTACCCGGCGAACACGCCGGCCCCGCGGCGGAGAGGAACCTCAAGATGAGCACGCCGTGCGTAGATCACGACGCCCAGCCGTCGCCGCGTTCATTCGAGGGCGTGGCGCAGGTA
>NZ_CDWTMG010000180.1:4052-10957 GCF_977945845.1 Frankia sp. CcMO1 | reverse complement strand
GCAACAGTCACCATCGCCGCGATCAACGAATGGCTGCCCCGATAAACTTCCCAAACAGGCCCTAGTGCCGAGCTTGGCGTGGGCGCGGGCGGCCGCCGAGGGGCGGCGCGGTTTCCGGCAGACGACCGACTGGTGGTCGCTGGCCGACGGCCGGGCCGAGAACCCCCTGGAGACCCGGCTGCGGCTGCTGCTGGCCGACAACGGGCTCGCGCCCGTGGAATTGCAGTGGCCGGTCAGGGACGGGACCGGTCAGATCATCACCCGGCTGGATCTTGCCTGGCCGGCGCAGCGACTCGACGTGGAGGCGGACACCTTCTCGGCCACCAGCCCGCCGGCGATGATCTACCAGGACCGTCACCGCGGCAACATCCTCGCCGCGTTGCGCTGGACGGTGCTGCGGTTCAGCGTGGCCGACGTGACCTGGCATCCGGAGCGGGTCGTCTCGGCGGTGACCCGGGTCCTGGCGGCGCGGGCGGCCGAGCGGGCCGAGGCGTCCAGAGTGGCCGCTGAGGCGTCCGCCGCCGGCACAGCCGCGGTGGCTGAGCGGCTGCGGGCATCGTGAGCAGGGACACGATCCGGCGAAACGCGCGCAAGGTGTTGTGACGGGAAGTACATTCCAGGCCGCCTGGGCCCCCCGGGCCTACGATCCGGAACATGAGCGTTCCATCGGCCGGGTTGTCGCTGGCCGCAGACTTTCCGGAGGCGACGCGCGCCGATTGGCAGACGCTCGTCCTGCAGGTGCTGCGTAAGTCTGGCGTGGCGACCGAGGCGACTACTCCCGGCGAAGTCGAGGAGCTGTTGGCCACGCGGACCTATGACGGTCCGCGGATCCGTCCGCTCTACACCGCCGAGAACGCCCCCGCCGGCGGGGTGGGCCTGCCGGGGCTCGCCCCGTTCGTGCGGGGTGGGCGGGCGCAGGGCGCGGGCACCGGCGGCTGGGATGTCCGCGCGCTGCATGACAACCCCGATGCCACGCTCGTCGCCGAGGCGGTCCTCGCCGATCTGGAGAACGGCGCTACCTCGCTCTGGCTGCGGCTGGGGCCCGCCGGTCTGCCGATCGGCGGGCTCGGCGCGGTGCTGCGCGAGGTCTACCTCGACCTCGCGCCGATCGTGCTGGACGCGGGGGAGCTCACCGCCCCGGCCGCCGAGGAGTTCTTCGGCCTCGCCGCCGCCCGCGGCCTGCCCGGTTCGCAGCTCACGGGCAGCCTCGGCGCCGACCCGATCGGTCTGGCCGCGCGGACCGGCTTGCCGGCCGACGGCCCGGTGGGCCTCGCCGAGGCGGTGTCGCTCGCCGGCCGGTGCGTGCGGGAGTTCCCCGGGATCCGCGCCTTCGTCGTCGACGCCCAGCCCTACCACCGCGCGGGTGGCAGTGACGCCGAGGAACTCGGGGCGTCACTGGCCACCGGCGTCGCCTACCTGCGGGAGCTCACCGGGGCCGGCCTGAGCCTTGCCGAGGCGCTCGCCCAGATCGAGTTTCGCTACGCGGTCACCGCCGATCAGTTCTCCTCGATCGCGAAGCTGCGGGCCGCCCGCCGGTTGTGGTCACGGGTCGCCGAGGTGTGCGGCGCCGAGCCGGCCGACCGGGCCCAGCGCCAGCACGCGGTCACCTCGGCGGCGATGATGACCCGCCGGGATCCCTGGGTGAACATGCTGCGCACGACGCTGGCCTGCTTCGGCGCCGGTGTCGGCGGCGCCGACGCGGTCACCGTCCTGCCGTTCGACACGCGCCTCGGCCGGCCCGACGACTTCTCCCGCCGGATCGCCCGCAACACCCAGACCCTCCTGCAGGAGGAGTCGAGCCTGATCCGGGTGACCGACCCGGCCGGCGGCTCCTGGTACGTCGAGTCACTCACCGCCGAGCTCGCCGAGGAGGCCTGGGCCTGGTTCACCGAGATCGAGCGGACCGGCGGGATCGTCGCCGGCCTGCGGTCCGGGCTCGTCGCCGAGCGGATCGCGGCCACCTGGGCGACGCGCTCCGACGCGATCGCCCACCGGCGGGAACCGATCACCGGGGTGAGCGAGTTCCCGAACCTGGGCGAGAACCTCCCCGAGCGGCACCCCGTGCCCGCCGTGAGCCCCGTGCCCGCCGCGAGCCCCGCCGGCGTCGGCGGGGAGGCCGCCACGGCGGTGGGCGCCGGGCTGCCGGAGCTCACCTACGACCTCACCTTCGAGGAGCTGCGCGCCCGTTCCGACGCGCACCTGGCGGCGACGGGCGGCCGGCCCGTGGTCTTCCTGGCCACCCTGGGCAGCGCGGCGGCCTCGACCGCGCGCGCCACCTTCGCCGCCAACCTGTTCCAGGCGGGCGGGTTCGAGACTCCGACGTCCGGCCCGGGCACGGACCCGGCGTCGATCGCGGCGGCGTTCAGCGCCTCCGGGGCCACCGTGGCCTGCCTGTGCTCGGCCGACAAGGTGTACGCCGAGCACGCCGGGCCGGTCGCCGAGGCGCTGCGGGCCGTCGGGGCGAGCCGGGTGTGGCTCGCGGGCCAGGCCGGTGCGCGCGCGCAGACCGATGCCGCCGCGGGCATCGACGGCTACGTGTTCACTGGATGCAATGCCGTCGCCGTGCTGCGGGCGACGCTCGCCGAGGTTGGGGTGGCCTGATGTCCACGGACAGCTCGCAACGTGCCCCGATGATCCCGGACTTCTCCGCGGTGGAGCTGGGCACCACGCCGGCCGGGGCGGACGCGGCGGAAGGTGAGTGGCGGGCCGCCTTGGAGGCGGCGACCGGTAAGGACGCCGACGCGCTGACCTGGGATACCCCCGAGGGCATCGCGGTGAAGCCGCTCTACACTGCCGCCGACACCGCGGGCCTGGACTTCCTGGGCACCTACCCGGGGATCGCGCCCTTCCTGCGCGGCCCGTACCCGGCGATGTACGTCACCCAGCCGTGGACCATCCGCCAGTATGCCGGGTTCTCCACCGCCGCCGCGTCGAACGCCTTCTACCGGCGCAACCTCGCCGCCGGGCAGAAGGGCCTGTCGGTCGCCTTCGACCTGCCGACCCACCGCGGCTACGACAGCGACCACCCGCGGGTCACCGGCGACGTCGGCATGGCCGGCGTCGCCATCGACTCCATCCTCGACATGCGCCAGCTGTTCGACGGTATCCCGCTGGACAAGATGAGCGTGTCGATGACCATGAACGGCGCCGTGCTGCCGGTGCTGGCGCTCTACATCGTCGCGGCCGAGGAGCAGGGGGTGGCCCCGGGGCAGCTCGCCGGGACCATCCAGAACGACATCCTCAAGGAGTTCATGGTCCGCAACACCTACATCTACCCGCCGCAGCCGTCGATGCAGATCATCTCGGACATCTTCTCGTTCACCTCGCAGCGGATGCCGCGGTTCAACTCGATCTCGATCTCCGGCTACCACATGCAGGAGGCCGGGGCGACGGCCGACCTGGAACTGGCCTACACCCTGGCCGACGGGGTCGAGTACATCCGGGCGGGGCTGGGCGCGGGGCTGGATATCGACGCGTTCGCACCAAGGCTGTCGTTCTTCTGGGCGATCGGCATGAACTTCTTCATGGAGGTCGCCAAGCTGCGCGCGGCCCGGCTGCTGTGGTCGCGGCTGGTCAACCAGTTCACCCCGAAGAGCGCCAAGTCGCTGTCGCTGCGGACCCACTCGCAGACCTCGGGCTGGTCGCTGACTGCCCAGGACGTGTTCAACAACGTGGTGCGCACCTGCGTGGAGGCGATGGCCGCCACCCAGGGGCACACCCAGTCGCTGCACACCAACGCCCTCGACGAGGCGCTGGCCCTGCCGACGGACTTCTCGGCCCGCATTGCCCGCAACACCCAGCTGCTGCTCCAGCAGGAGTCCGGCACCACCCGGGTGATCGACCCGTGGGGCGGCAGCTACTACGTCGAGCGGCTCACCCACGACCTGGCCCGCCGGGCCTGGGAGCACATCGACGAGGTCGAGGCCTCGGGCGGCATGGCGCAGGCCATCGACGCCGGGATCCCGAAGATGCGCATCGAGGAGGCCGCCGCCCGCACCCAGGCCCGCATCGACTCCGGCCGCCAGCCGCTGATCGGGGTGAACAAGTACCGCGTCGACGCGGACGAGGCCATCGAGGTGCTCAAGGTCGACAACTCGGCGGTGCGCGCCGAGCAGATCGAGAAGCTGCGCCGGCTGCGCGCCGACCGTGACCCGGCCGCGGTGGAGGCGGCGCTGCACGCCCTGACCGCGGCGGCCGACGCGGCCCGCGATGGGCGCCGCGGTCCCGGGCTGGAGCAGAACCTGCTGGCGCTCGCCGTCGACGCGGCCCGGGCTCAGGCGACGGTCGGGGAGATCTCCGACGTGCTGGAGAAGGTCTACGGGCGTCACGCGGGCCAGATCCGTACCATTTCCGGGGTGTACCGGGACGAGGCGGGACCTGCCGGCAACATCGTCGCCGCCCGCGAGGCCGCCGCCGCCTTCGAACGTGCCGAGGGTCGCCGGCCCCGGATCCTGGTCGCGAAGATGGGCCAGGACGGTCACGACCGCGGCCAGAAGGTGATCGCCACCGCGTTCGCCGACCTCGGCTTCGACGTGGACGTCGGCCCGCTGTTCCAGACCCCGGCCGAGGTCGCCCGCCAGGCCGTCGAGGCCGACGTGCAGATCATCGGGGTGTCATCGCTGGCCGCCGGCCACCTCACCCTGGTGCCCGCGCTGCGCGAGGAGCTTGCCGCGCTCGACCGGCCCGACATCCTCATCGTGGTCGGCGGGGTCATCCCCCCCGGCGACTTCGACGAGCTGCGGGCCGCGGGCGCCGCCGCGATCTTCCCGCCCGGCACGGTCATCGCCGACGCCGCGCTGGACCTGCTCGCGGCCCTGTCGGCCCAGCTCGCTCATCCCGCTCATCCCGCTCATCCCGCTCACCCCGCGGCCTGACCCGCCCGAGTGACGGCAGATCCGGCATGCTATCCGGCATGGTGACCCGACGACCGATCGATCCGGGCGAGTACGCCGACGGGGTGCTGGCCTCGTCGCGGACCTGGATCGCGCGGGCCATCACCCTCGTCGAGTCCACCAGGCCCGACCACCAGGAGCTCGCGCAGCGGCTGCTGGTGACGTTGCTGCCGCACGCGGGCAAGGCCCGTCGGATCGGCATCACCGGGGTGCCCGGGGTGGGCAAGTCGACGTTCATCGACGCGCTGGGCACCATGCTCACCGGGAAGGGGCACCAGGTGGCGGTGCTCGCCGTCGACCCCTCCTCGACGCGTACCGGCGGCAGCATCCTGGGGGACAAGACCCGGATGGCGGCGTTGTCCACCGATCCGGCGGCGTTCATCCGGCCCTCGCCCACCGCGGGGACGCTCGGTGGCGTCGCCAAGGCGACCCGCGAGGCGATGGTCGTCATGGAGGCGGCGGGCTACGACGTCGTCCTGGTCGAGACGGTCGGCGTCGGCCAGTCGGAGACGACCGTCGCCGACATGGTCGACACCTTCCTGTTCCTGACCCTGGCCCGGACGGGGGATCAGCTCCAGGGCATCAAGAAGGGGGTGCTGGAGCTCGCCGACGTCATCGCGGTGAACAAGGCCGACGGGCCGCACGAGCTCGACGCCCGCCGTGCCGCCCGGGAACTCGCCGGCGCGCTGCGGCTGCTGCAGGGCTCCGCCGGTCCCCGGGACTGGAACACCCCGGTGCTGACGTGCAGCGCGGTGGAGCGGACGGGGCTGGACACCATCTGGGCGCAGATCGTCAAGCATCAGGACACCCTCGACGCCTCCGGCGAACTCGCCGCCCGCCGGCGCCGCCAGCAGGTCGACTGGATGTGGGCGATGGTCCACGATCGGCTGCTCGCTGGCCTGCGGGCCGATCCGGGGGTCCGCGAGATCACTCCGGACCTTGAACGGCGGGTCCGCGACGGCACCCTCCCCCCGAGTCTGGCCGCCGACGCCATCCTCGCCGCGCATGACGGCCTCGCCGCGCATGACGGCTTGGCCGCCCACGAGGGCCGGGCCGCGGCACCCTCCGACGCTGCGGCACCCTCCGACCCCGGGCACTGAGCCAGACTGGAGTAGCCTGGCCGGCCGACGACCCGCGATGGACCACATCCGCCGGGACGCCCACCGGGGTATGGTCACCCTGCGCGGGCCCGCCTGCGACAGGGCGACCTGGCTGAGGTGGGGAACGGCGCCCGGGAACGGCGTCTACCGATCGTGACGGCTGGAAACGGAGTACGCGGGTGGAGCCGGTGAGCGCGGTCGTCGTCGAGTACGAAGGCAACACGCCGCTGGATGTCGAGGAAGAGCAGGAGACCGGTTTCCAGGACATTGACCGGCCCTGGAATCCCGAGAGCATCCGGGTAAGTACGAAGAGCTTTTCCCTGCGTAACATGCTCGATGCCATCGACGAGGGCTCCCTCGACCTGGCGCCGGATTTTCAGCGTCTGAAGGTATGGAAGCCGGTTCAGAAGGCACAGCTCATTGAGTCTGTTCTGCTCCAGATCCCGCTGCCTGCCTTTTATTTCGCGGAGGACAAGGACGGGACGTTGCGAGTGGTCGACGGCGTCCAGCGGCTGACCACCGTCTACGATTTCGTCCGGGGTGGACGGGAGGGCGCCGGGGGTTTCTCCCTGGAGGGACTGGAGTACATCAGGGATGTGATCGGGAAGAGATTCGAGGATCTTCCCGCGCTTTGGCGTCGTCGCCTTAACAACACTCAGATTGTCGCGAACGTCATCGATCCCTCGACGCCGCGGCCCGTCATGTACGATATCTTCCGCCGGATTAACACGGGTGGTACGCCGCTGAATGCCCAGGAAATTCGGCACTGTATGAGCAAGAAGCGTAGCCGTGATTTCCTTCGCGATTTGACCGCTCTCCCGGAATTCTCGATCGCCACCACCGGGGCACTGGGCAGGCAGCGGCGGATGATCGATCGTGAGGTGGTGCTTCGCTTCTGTGGGGACGTAATGAA
>NZ_CDWTMG010000180.1:1864-3626 GCF_977945845.1 Frankia sp. CcMO1 | reverse complement strand
TCAATCGTGCTCTCTTTGAGAGCTGGACGGTCGAGCTGGCGCGGATCGGACGGATAAAGTCGGCTTCCGTAGCGCAGGGAATTAGACGGAAGGCTCGGAGCCTGATGAAGTCAGATTCCATCTATATCACCGCCGTCACGGCCTCGACGGGAGATCGGATGCGAGTCCAGAACCGGTTCGCGATTACTCGAAGCGTCGTTGCCTCAGGTGTCGAATGATCGAGCGGCTTCGGGTCAGAAACTTCAAGGCGTTCGCCGACCTGAGCCTTGATTTCAGGTCTCTCACCGTGCTAACCGGCCTGAACAATGCAGGTAAGAGTACAGTTGTCCAAGGAGTTGAAATGAAATAACTTGCGCGTTTCGAACCCTCCACAGGCCTGTGACCTGCGATGATGCTCTCGATCACGTATTTGTTACTTCATTACGTCCCCCAATCGCTTCTGCTCGCGGAACTCGCCGCCGAGGGCGACGGAACTCTGGTCCCGCTGAACGGTCCGTACGGTCTTGCGCTGGGTGAGGCGTTGGACGTGCTCTTTTTGGCTGCCGTCGACAATACGATCTCCATCGTTCAATGGTCCGCGGACTCGCGTCGTCAGATCGACTATTTTGTTCCGGAGGACCGCTCGACCTTTCTGCGTGTGTCGTCGGTGGTTGCGGACGGCTCGCAGGCGTGTGTGCCGCTTGACACGTACCTCTCGGCGGAGCGCCTTGGACCGCGTGACCTGCTCGAGGTGTCGACCCTGGACGACGGTCGTCTGCGAGTGGGGCATCAAGGCCAGTTCACCGCTCACGTCCTTGCCCGTCGCGAGCGGACACAGATAGGAGCGGATCTTTGGCACCCGGACACCAAGAATCGCGATTTCTCGATCACCATGGGAAGCCAGGTTGCTCTCTGGCTGTCCTCGATCGTCCGGCCTGTGGCGGTCGAGGCGACCTGGCTACCGGGTACGAACGCGGCCCTGGTCCGGTTTCGTGAGCCTGCAGCACTGACCGCGCCCTGGCTACGGCCGGCGAACGTCGGATTCGGTCTCTCCTATGCGCTGCCGGTCTGTGTCGCGGCGTTGACTGCGGTTCCCGGTGGGATTTTCATGGTGGAGAATCCTGAGGCGCATCTGCATCCAGCGGGTCAGTCGATGATGGGGCGCTTCCTTGCGCGGCTCGCGGCCTCTGGCGTTCAGACGATCATCGAGACACATAGCGATCATGTCGTTAACGGGATCCGTCTGGGGGTGGCGGAGGATCGAATCCTACCGGCCGGAGATGTAATCCTGCATTATTTCGGGGAAAACGAGCGAACGGCCATTGACATCACCGAGACCGGGGCCCTGACAACTTGGCCGTCTGGTTTCTTCGACCAGGGTGAGCGTGATCTGGCCAGCCTTGCCGGCGTGCGTAGGCGTCGGACGTGAGATTCATCGTCGACGAAGAGGCGTTAGGCTGCGCCGGCGTCCTCGACTGGGCTGCTGCCGAACGTGAGTTCGATGAACTCGCTCAGCTGCTGGTCGAACTCCGGTATAGCGGGGAGATCGTCGGCATTGTGAGCGGATGGGGAGCGGGTAAGTTCGTGTTCGGGCCGGACATCGCCACCGTCCTGGCCGCCGCGCGAGGCCTGGACCGGGATGTGCGTAGCCTGCTCATGCGACTGCTCGACAAATGTGTCGAGTGGGATGACGATTCTACGGTGGTGGCGGACGGTGAAATCGTCATCGGAGTCGAAATGAAATAACTTGCGCGTTTCGAACCCTCCACAGGCCTGTGACCTG
>NZ_CDWTMG010000180.1:0-1307 GCF_977945845.1 Frankia sp. CcMO1 | reverse complement strand
TGATCACGTATTTGTTACTTCATTACGTCCCCGAAGGAGGACGGCGCCACGTTGGTCTTCATCGGCGGGGACGAGCACCTCAGGTTCTTCTACCGGTCTCTCTTCAAGCTGGAGGACATAGCCGAGGAGATTTTCTTCGTGCACGCGGAGAAAGCTTTTCATCGACTCCTTTTCGCCGACGGCCTAACCTTTCGAAAATTTGATGGCGGCTACTCCCTGAGAGATACTGCTGTTCTTCATCTTGCCGCATTGAATGATCGGTTTTCCGATTTGTTCATTGCCGAGAAGGGTTCTTCCGCGCAGATTTCCGCGCGCCTGGGGATAGCCGTCAGTATCGAGGGTAGGACTCGGGGATCGGCTACTCTGATGCGCAGACGTGACGTCATATTCCGGGGTTTCTCCGTCCGGTGTGAATGGCATTCAAAACTCGAACCGCATCGGAATCGTATTCACTTCTTCCCCGGCGACTCCCGGACCGATGGGAAGATTCTGGTCGGCATGTTCGTCCGGCATCTGCCGACCTGATTGGGACCGGCCTCGCCGGCCCCCGGGTAAGGAGTAGACCTCGGCTGGTCGGAGATCCCCGAGAGCCGCCGGATCCAGGGCTCCACCCCGCCGTGTCCTGCTCGGTGTCCTCGCCTATCCGGGTAGGAGGTGTTGACGATCACAGGGTGCCGCGATCACAGGATGCTGGATCATGGAGTTCCGGACGCGAGGTGTCCGGCACGGCGCATCGGCCGGTCCTGGCGGGCCCAGCGTCATGGCACCGTCGGACCCGCGGCAGGCCGGTCGGGCCGGGGCCCGGCACCGTCCGGCACCATTCGGCGACTCAGTGACCTGCTCACCGGCTCAACGGGAGCCGGAAATATTTTGTCCGCTCTCGGACACAAATATTGCCTGGTCAAACGTCCACGATGATCGTGGTAACGGGAGTGGAAGGATCTCCGGCGGCCGAGCGGAGTACCGTGGCTCCGGTCGCCGTGATGATCGCGTAGGTTTCGGGAGACGCGGTGAGCTATCAGCTGGGTATCGACCTCGGATCCGCGAACACGATCGTCGGGGTGGCGGACGGAGGCTGGCCCCGCGTGCTCGAACTGAGCGGCCAGCGTCGCCTGCCGTCGGTGGTCTACGCCGCCCCGGCCGGTGGCCTGCAGTTCGCCCGCGCGGCGGACCGCCGGTCGCTGGTCGACCCCGAGCGTGCCGCGACCGACCTCCTGCGCCGGCTCGGGGACAGCGGTCCCGTTCTGCTCGGGGGTGCCGCCTACAGCCGGGAGGGACTGATCGCCCGGTTGGTGACCTAGGGCCTG
>NZ_CDWTMG010000179.1:6826-10187 GCF_977945845.1 Frankia sp. CcMO1 | reverse complement strand
ACTAGGAGGAACCGACGCACATGAGCAGGTGTCCACAATGCCAGCCGCCCGTCGGTGCTCAGCTGCCGCGAATCCAGCGCGGCCTCCAGGACCAGCGGATTCGCTGGCAATCCTCGCGCCCGCGCCCATGTCTCGCACCGGTGGACCAGCAGCTCCTGCCCGGCCTTGAACTCTTCCTGCTGCTCGATCTCGTAGAACGTACGCATTTGTATTGCCGCTCTCTCCCGGAAAGCCTGACCAGTCAACGCTACCGGTCAGCCGCGACCGACCAGCCAGCGGTGACCGCAGGGCGTGGAGAGGGCATGGAGCGCATGAACGTGAGTGCACGGACGATCGAGGTGAGGCCCGCCGGGGGGGGGTGAGCGGATCTTCCGTTCGCCGGGGTGACGGCCCGCGGCGATCCGGATCAGATAGCTCGGGTAGGATGGCCGTTGCCACAGACGATCGTCTTGAGGAGGTGAGACCCATTTCCGCTGTGTCAGGGTGGGTGCTCTCCTCCCGCGGTCGCGCGGTTCGCTCGAAGTAGGCGATCGGGAGGGTGCCCTTCGGCATCCCGAAAGGCTTCCCGTGTCGACATCCGGCCCTTCTTCTTCCTTTCTCCCCTCTTCTCGCCCGTCTTCCTCACCATCTTCGCCCCTGCCGCGGTCCGTCGTCGTCACGAGGCTGCGGGCCGCCGGCTGCGTCTTCGCCGAGGACGAGGCGCGGCTGCTCGTCGATGCGGCCCGGACCCCGGGCGAACTCGCTGCGATGGTGCAGCGGCGCGTCGCCGGCCTGCCCTTGGAACACGTGCTCGGCTGGGCGGAGTTCCACGGCCTGCGGATAGCCGTGGACCCCGGGGTCTTCGTGCCCCGCCGCCGCACGGAGTTCCTCGTCGATCAGGCGGTCGAACGGGTCGCCGACCGGTCCCGGCCGGTCACCGTCGTCGATCTGTGCTGTGGCTCGGGGGCGGTGGGGGTCGCGCTGGTGGCGGCCCTGCCCGGGATCGAGGTGCACGCCGCCGACGTCGAACCGGCCGCGGTGCGGTGCGGTGCGCCCGCCGCAACCTCGCCTCCGCCGGTGGCCGGGTCTACGAGGGTGATCTTTACGAGCCGCTGCCAGCCGTCCTACGGGGCCACGTGGACCTGCTGGCCGCGAACGCCCCCTATGTACCCACCGACGCGATTGAGCTGATGCCGCTGGAGGCTCGCGAGCACGAGCCGCGGGTGGCGCTCGACGGCGGGGCGGACGGGCTCGATGTTCTGCGGCGGGTGGCCGCCGAGGCGCCGCGGTGGCTGGCCCCGGGCGGTCACCTGCTGGTCGAGACCGGCGAGCGGCAGGCAGCGTCGATCGTCGAAGCCACCGCCCAGGCCGGCCTGATCCCCACGGTCGCCGGTTCCGCCGACCTGAACGCCACCGTCGTCATCGCGACCAGGCCGGCCGCGGCTCCCGTGTCCGCGATGGGCGCGGCATCCGGACAGCCGCCGTCAGTCGGGTAGGCCCAGCCCTCGTCCGCGGCTGCCCGCGGAAAGGCCGCGGGCAGCCGGATGCAGCCGGATGCAATGGATGCAGATGGACCGAAGCCGTCCTCGGTGAATCCCCGGGACCTGCTCGTCGTTCAACGGGACCTGTTCGTCGGTCAACAGGAGATGTTTCAGGGCAGGACGTCGTAGGTGTAGGTGCCGGTCATGTCGAGCACGCTGCGGGGGGTCGCCGGCGTGCTCGACATGCTCGACGGGGCGAACGGGGAGACCAGCGGGTCGTCGATCCGATGGCCGAGGAGGCTTGCCGGGGCGGTCATGTCCGGCTGGTACACGCGGCCGTGACGCCGCATCCAACCCTCCCAGACGCGGTCGACGTTGCAGTGGTGCACGAAGAAGACCGGGTCGTTGGGGGACGACGCCAGCGACATGTCCCTGCCCCCGCCGACCCAGCGGTGGACCTGGTTGTGCAGTCCGGTGCCGATGAAGCCTTCGAGACGGTTGCGGAACCCCCGCGAACTCACGTTGAAGGGAGCCTCGTCGTAGCTCGCGAGTGTCGGATCGGCGACGGTGTCGAAGGCTGCGGTGAGGTCGGCGTTGCTCGGCAGGATCGACGATCCGAACGTGGCGCTGCCGAATCTCCGCCGCACGCCGCGTTCGGTAACCTGCTGGAGCGCGCCGCTGCTGCTGGTGGAGATCCGTACCCGGAAGCTGGTCGGGTCGGCGGGGTCGAAGAAGAACGCACCGCCGGGGATCGGGGTGCCCTGGCCCCCGAAACCGTCCGGGGTGTTCCGCCACAGCGCCGAAGCAGCGGGGTTCGGTGCCGTGCCGGGAGCGGAGGGTGTCCCGTCGCGCGCCCAGTCCCAGTACGGCAGCCCGAAGTTCGGGTCGCCGAGAACGCGCTGGAGGTGCACTTCCAGCCAGCCAAGCATGACTCGGTGCCAGGGCAGGAAGACGGGGCCGGCGTGCGCGGCGTTGCGGTTGCTCGGTGACCCTCCCGGGGGGACGGGGGTGTTCATCGCGATGACATGCCAGATGACGAACAGGTCGTAGGTCCGTACCGGTCGGCTCGGACCGGGGAGGCCGAACTGATTCGTGCGCAGCGTCGTAGGTTCGTGTTTGAGGAGCTTGATTCCGCGAATGTAGGCCTTTCTCGCGTCGTGGTCGAGAAGGATGTCGCGCCGGACGACCGCCATGTCATGCCCCTTCCGGGAGCTCGCCGTGGGCGCCGTGGGCGTCATGGTGATGGTGCTCGCCCGGACCGCCGTGCGGGCCGTGGTCGTCGCCCGAGGCGCCGGGGGGAGAACTCCTCGGGGAAGGCGGTGATGATCAGGCGTACCAGGTCGACGACCGAGGGGATCTGATAGTTGGGCAGGCTGTGGCAGTGTGCCGTGCCGTCGTTGGAAACCCCAATGTGGACGTTCAATGGCCGGCCGTCGACGGTGATCTCGTAGGTGGTCGTGATGACGACGTGGTGACCGTCGAAGTCGTCCTCGCGGATACTGCGGGCCGGGTCGCCATGGAGTCGAAATGAAATAACTTGCGCGTTTCGAACCCTCCACAGGCCTGTGACCTGCGATGATGCTCTCGATCACGTATTTGTTACTTCATTACGTCCCCCATGTACGTGTTCCGGCCGGGGAAGGCTAGCAAGATAGTTGGCGAGAAAGGCGGGATGAGTGACGTCTGTCGGGTCCGGTGGCATGTAGTTCCCCCGAATTCCAGGCGGTGTGGTGAGGGTGGTGAGGTGACCAAGAATCCACCGGCGGTATGGGTCTGGCAACGAGGTGTCGTCCAGGCGTCTGTGCGTCACGTGGGCCGGAGACGCCGCGACGTTGCTGGTGCCGGGGGATACGTCAAGGAGTCGAAATGAAATAACTTGCGCGTTTCGAACCCTCCACAGG
>NZ_CDWTMG010000179.1:0-6618 GCF_977945845.1 Frankia sp. CcMO1 | reverse complement strand
TCCCCCAACCTGCCGACCGAGGTGTTATCGGATGGTGGACAGCGCCTTGTTCACGTCTTCGGCGTCGAACTCGACCGGGTCGAACTCGCTGGCGTCCTGCGGGCCCAGCCATCTTGCGACCACGGCTGGTTGGGCTCATGAGTCAATTCTGCTCCCGCCGTCATGGCCGCCCTTCGCAGCCCCGGACAGCGGACCACAGTGTTGGTCTGGAAACAGAGGGGTGGCCGATGTCGCCGACGGGGCTGGCCCGGTGTTCGGTGGCATGATTCTCGTGGGCCGCACTGCGTCGTGCGCTCTCAGTCGGCGCTACGGGTGATGGCATGAGCCTGCACCTGAGCCAGATCGACGAGGCTGGCGAGCTGCTGACCAACGCCCCGTTGGCGCTGCTGATCGGGATGGTGCTGGACCAGCGGGTTTCGGGAAGAACGAACGCGCTGCCGGCCGCCGCTCGAACGATCTAGCGGCCGGCGCCGGGTGACACGGCCGGCAGACCGGATGCGTCAGCGGCTTCGGCGAGGAGCTTGTTGTAGCTGAGGACGACGTCCAGGGAGTCCTTGAGTTCGAGTGCTGTCGCCAGGTGGATCGCGTCGAGGGTGCGCAGCCGGGGCGGTGGAACGCAGGCCGCGTCGGCGAGCAGCGGTGGAGCGATCTGTACAAGATCCACATCGGTCGACAGGAAGGACTCCGCCGGGCCGAGCAGGGCCGGGTTCACCAGGCTGAGCAGCCGGGTCAGTTCGACGGCGAGCAGGGCCGAGGAGACGAGACGCAGTGGCTCCTTCTGCTCGGCGAGCCACTGACGAAGGTCACCCGACTCCTACTCGGCGATGAACACCTTGGCCAGGGCGGATGTGTCGAGATAGATCCGAGTCGGCATCAGCCTTCGCCGCGCAGGTCGGCGAGCCATGCGTCGGTGGAGCGGCCGGTCGGGTTTGCCGCCGGCTCCGGCAGGTGCGCGAGGTTGAACGGACGGGTGGCCTGGCGGATCAGACCGGCGGCGACAAGCTGCTCATAGCGGTCGTCCGCCGCCGGGACGATCCTCGCGACGGTCCTGCCCCGGTCGGTCACCGCGACCGTCTCACCCGCGCGGACCAGCGCGAGCACGCGGGCGGTCCGCTGGGAGAGCTCGCGCATACCCACCCGGAGCCGTCCGTCATCTGCCGCCGCTGTCATACGCTCTACGTTACTACATGTACATCGCTGCTTTGGAGCTGACGATCTACCCTGGGGCCTGGAATCGGTGCGTGCCGAACCTGCGACGATGGCGCGGATGAGCGAGCATGGACGCCACTGCGAGGAACTGATCGCGGATTGTCGCCTCCGGGCGGCGACCGATCTGTTCGCCCATACCTGGGACCCCGTCGTCCTGGCGGCCCTTCGCCCGGGCCCCCGTCGGCGCCGCGAGCTGCGTGCCGCAATCGGCGGCATGAGCGACAAGTGCTCACCGAATCGCTATGCCGGCTGTGTGCCCAGGGCCTGGTGGACCGCCGTGCCTTCGCCCAGTCCCCGCCGCGGGTCGAATACGCACTGACCCCGCTGGGGCAGAGCCTGGTCGACGGCCCGATGAGGGCGCTCAGGAACGCCAGCCACTCGGCGGCAGGCACCCTGAAGATCGGCGAGGTGGAAGCCCGGGCGCGCGTCACCGAGATGGCCACCGCGGGCCGGATCCGCGGCCTTCGCGGCGCGGTCGGCTGACCGGTCGGGTTCGTCGCGGCCAGCCCCTGCCCGCGCGCAGCCGGCTACCCGCCACCGCGGACTACGGCCCGCCTGTGGATGACGAATATCTGTTCGCCGTGGTCGACGTACTCGACGAGATCGCCGCGGAGACTGGTCGGGCCGTGCCGCAGATCGCGCTGAACTGGCTGCTCCAGCGGCCCACGGTGTCCTCCGTCATTATCGGCGCGCGCGACGAGACACAACTCCGGCAAAACTTCGGGGCGGTCGGCTGGTCGCTGAGCACGGGACAGATAGCACGGTTGGACGAGGCCAGTGCCCGCACCGCTCCCTACCCGTACTTTCCGTACCAACGACAGGAGGGTTTCGCCCGGCTGAACCCGTCGCCCGTTTAGAGCTGCGTCCGCCGGTGTCCGCCGGTGGTCTGCTCGGGCGGATGCTCGGCAGGCGGCGGTGGGGACGCTTGCTGCCGCTCAGGATGCAATGCGTGACCTAAATCCGAGCGCGACCCGTCAACGGCACCGGCGGGCGTTGAGCCGGGAGGCCTGGCGCGTCAGGTAATCGCGCTCGGCGAGGTTGGGCGCCTTGTGGGCCGCCTCGGCGTACAGCCGTGCCGCCGTCGCCAGGTCGCCGTCGCGCTCGTGGAGGTACGCCGCCACCGCGGCGTGGCGGGGCAGCGAGTCGTCCAGCGCCGCGAGCGCCGCCAGCCCGGCGCGCGGGCCGTCGGCCTCGCCGACAGCCACTGCGCGGTTGAGCCGGACGCCTGGGCTGTCGGTCAGGCGCGCGAGCTCGTCGTACCACTCGACGATCTGCACCCAGTCAGTCTCCTCGGCGGTGGGCGCGTCAGCGTGGAGTGCCGCGATGGCGGCCTGGGCCTGGAAACTCGCCCAGTCGGTCTCGGGCGAGGGCCGCCTGCAGGATTTCGACGCCCTCGGCGATCGACTCAGTGTCCCACCGGCCGCGGTCCTGCTCGGCGAGCGGCACCAGACTGCCGTCGGGCGCGGTCCGGGTGGCGCGCCGGGCGTGGTGGAGCAGCATGAGGGCGAGCAGCCCCGCCACTTCGGGGTGGTCGACCGCGGCCGCGAGCTGCCGGGTGAGCCGGATGGACTCGGCGGCGAGGTCGACGTCGCCGGAGTAGCCCTCGTTGAAGACCAAGTATGAGGACGCGCAGCACGGTGGCGACGTCGCCGGGCTGGTCGAACCGCACGCCGGAGATGGTGCGCTTGGCACGGCTGATGCGCTGCGCCATGGTCGCCTCGGGCACCAGGTAGGCCTGGGCGATCTGGCGGGTGGTCAGCCCGCCGACGGCGCGCAGCGTGAGCGCGATCGCGGACGGCGGCGTCAGCGACGGGTGGGCGCACAGGAAGTAGAGCTGGAGCGTGTCGTCCACCGCGGGCGCGGGCCCGGGCGCCGGCTCCTCGTCGACGAGGTCCTCACGCCGGCGGCGGGCGGCGTCCGCCCGGGTCGCGTCGAGGAACCGGCGCCAGGCCACGGTGACCAGCCAGCCCTTCGGGTCCCGCGGCGGGTCGGCCGGCCAGACGCGGACCGCTTCGACCAGCGCGTCCTGCAAGGCGTCCTCGTCCGCCGCGAAGTCGGCTCCGCGGCGGACGAGGATCCCGAGCACGCTCGGCGTGAGGCTCCGGAGCAGGGCCTCGTTTAGCTGAGAGGTCACTCCGTGATGGTGGGCGGCGAGGCCAGGAACGGGCGCATCTCGAGCCACTCGTGGATCGGCTTCCCGCCCGCCCCAGGGGCGGCCGACAGGTCCCCGGCCAGCTCGATGGCGCGCTCGTAGCTGTCGACGTCGATCACCATCCAGCCGGCGATGAGGTCCTTGGTCTCGGCGAATGGGCCGTCGGTGACCGGCGGGCGCCCCTCACCGTAGTACCGGACGAACGTCCCCTCGGGGGCAAGCGCCTGACTGTCAACGAACTCGCCGGTCCCCTCGAGCCGGGCCGCGAAGTCGTTCATGTACTGCACGTGCGCTGCGATCTCCTCCGGCGTCCACTGGTCCATGGGCACGTCGTTGACCGAAGCCGGCGCGCCGCGGTAGTGCTTGAGCAGCAAGTACTTAGCCATCGTGTTTCTCCTCGGTGCTGGTGCGACCCATTTTGGTCGCGTTCACCGCAGGGACGGAGCCAGTCGCGGGTTCTCGACATCGCCGGTTGCATCCCGAGCGATGGAGTCTCAGCTGAGCGCCGTCACGACGGCCGTGCTCGTCGCTGTCCGGGAACGCCCGGAGCGGATGCGCGCCGACCGCGACGAAGGTGAGCGGGGAGTGGCCCGCATCGTTGCCCTGGGTCGTCAGATAGCGGCCGCGGTGGTGGTCGACGCGGCGCGCGACCCGGTCGCGAGCCGTCGGTTCGATGAACTGGTGCGAGTGGCAGGTATAGACGTGGTCGCGGTGACCGAGGAGCACGCGGTTCTCGCCCGGCAGGCGTACCGGGACTTCGGCCGGGGCAGCGGCAGTCCTGCCCGGTTGAACTTCGGTGACCCAGGAACGGGATGGTGCTGGACCAGCCAGTCTCGGAAAGGTGGAGTGGGACGGGACGGTCCGCACCCATCTGACAAGTAGCGCCAGGCTTTGGTCCGCGGCACCGCGTTTGTACCCCCTGCTGCCCTCCGCCGCGGGCTGCCTGCGAGGTCGGATCGGCAGATCTGTGAGCCTGCTATCGGAAGAGTAGAGTGCCTGCTGATGGTTGAGTAGAGATGTGGTCGACTATCGGCGTCGTGTCCTCGACGACACACTGGACGCACTTCAGCCGCATCTTCGCGCCCTGTCGATCCACGGGCCGAAGGCGGTGGGCAAGACCGCGACCGCGATGCGGCGCGCAGAGTCGATCATCGATCTCAGCCTTCCCGGCCAGCGTGAGATCATGGCCGCCGATCCGACCGTCCTGACCCGGCTGCCGGGGCCGGTCCTGGTCGACGAGTGGCAGCGCCTTCCCGAGGTGTGGGACCACGTGCGGCGCGCGGTCGACGCCGGCTCGCCGGCCGGTCACTTCATCATCGCGGGCAGTTCCGCACCGCGGGGGGGCAGTGGTCCACTCGGGCGCGGGGCGGATCGTGCCGTTGCGGATGCGTCCGCTGAGCATGGCCGAGCGAGACGTCGACAGGCCGACGGTGGGCCTCGCCGCGCTTCTCCACGGGAACAGCGATATCGGTGGTGCCACCTCGCTTCGGCTGACGGACTACGTCGAGGAGATCACTGCATCAGGCTTTCCCGCCCTCCGCGGCCTGCCACCGCGGGCGCGTCGAGCCGAGCTGGATGCGTACCTGGACAACGTCGTTCAACGGGAGTTCTCTGAGCAGGGCTACCCGATCCGGCGGCCGACGGTGCTGCGCGCCTGGCTCGCCGCCTATGCCGCAGCCACGTCGACGACGACGGCCTGCTCGAAAATCCTGGATGCGGCGACTCCCGTCCTGGGTAACAAGCCGGCCAAGGAGACCACTCTCGCCTATCGTGACGCCCTGTCGTCGCTGTGGTTGCTCGACGCGGTACCGCCGTGGATTCCTACCCGAAACCATCTTGAGCGGCTCGGTCGGTCCCCCAAGCACCATCTGGCGGACCCGGCGCTGGCCGCGCGGCTGCTCGGACTTGACGACTTCGTGCTGCTGCGGGCCGAGCAGGGCAGCACAGTCCTGTCGGCAGGCACGATTCTGGGGGCTCTGGTCGAGCATCTCGCCGCGCTCAGCCTGCATACCTACGCCGAGGCCGCCGAGGCCCGGGTAGGTCACCTGCGCACCCAGAACAACGACCACGAGGTCGACCTGATAGTCGAGCACTCGGACGGCCGCGCGCTGGCGGTTGAGGTGAAACTGGCGGACCGGGTCGAGGACTCCGACGTCAGGCACCTGAACTGGCTACGAGACCGCATCGGAGAAGACCTGATCGACGCCCTCGTGATCTATGCGGGTGCACATGCCTACCGCCGACGTGATGACGTCGCCGTGGTCCCGCTGGCACTTCTCGGTCCGTGACCCACTGGGTGGGTGGCGCCGCGGGCGAAAATCGACCAGCGGGTTTCGGAAAGGACGAGCGGATGTGGACGGCGCGACACCGTTCGCCGAGGCGGGGCCCTCGGACAGGCCGCGCCGCTGGCGGAGGGGTGGCCACCGGAGCACCCGGCACCCCGTGTCTTCTCGTTGCCTGGCCGCTGCGACCGCTCGGCGGCTGATTCACCCAACTCTGGTAAACCTCTGGGCCATGACCGGACATGACGAGGTGACAGAGCTTGACGAGGTGCTCGGCGTCGGTGTCGACCGTCTCCTTCGCTCGGCCGAGGCTCGGGGCCAGGCCCTGCCGGCCGGGCCGGCCGTCACGACGGTCGCGGTCGTCCTGCTGCACAGGGACTCGCGGGTGCGGGCCGGGCTGCCGGAGATCACCGCGGCGCTGGCCAGGGAGATCCTGACCGGGAGCCTCGCGACGCTCGCGGCGCCGGCCCGGGACGACCTGGAAGTCTGCGCTCGCGTGCTGAAGGCTCTGGCGGACGAGCAGCACGCGGCTCGCCTGCTGAGCGCGAAGAAACTGGCGAAGCTCCACGCGGCTGTCGACGAGGCCACCGCGGACTACGAAGAGGCGCTCTTCGCGCCGGAACGGACGACCTGGGAGCGTTTCTACGCCCGGCTCATGCGTGACGAAGGCGTTGAGGTCACCGACGAGTCCGCCGTACGCGTCTGGCTCGCGCGTTACCGCGGGCGTCCCCTGGCGGACCGGAAGGCCGCCTTTCTCGCCGCGACGACCGCTCCCGACGAGACCGAGCCGACGAGGGCGGCGTCCACGCGGCACGCGCGCGCGGCAGTCGTCGGCCAGCTCTCCGAAACCGTGCGGTCCGGCGTGGAGCTTGGCGTCAGAGCCTTCTACCTGCCGTACCTCTATCAGGAGGACGGCACAGACGAGTCCGCGTTGGCGCGGATCGAGGCCTGGGTGGACCGCGTGATCGATGGTGT
>NZ_CDWTMG010000178.1:0-10063 GCF_977945845.1 Frankia sp. CcMO1 | reverse complement strand
TCGAAACCCCATGTGCGGAAGACAGATCTAGAGGCTATGACCCGCGTCGTCGACACCGCGCAGGAGGTTCTGCTGGTGACCGGGTCGCGATCACGCGATCGGGCCTATCTGGACGCTATTGAAGCGGCGTTGGCCGACCGGCCTGCACTGGTGCACTATCGGGTACTGTTCGGTCCTCCGCACCGGCAGGTACTGAAAGATCACCTGTTACGGCTGCTGACCCTGCGGAACCCAGCCGATCGTGGTCATGGCTACAAGACGTTGAATCTGGACTTTATCACAGATCAGACGGCGCAGCCAGAGCGCTTTCTGTGCGTGTCGGAACAGGCCGCGGTCACGCCGATCCCCTCGCTGACGTCGGCCGAGGCGTTCGACTCCGGTGTTCTGCTCGGAGCGCAGCCGGCAGCGCGGCTGGTGGATCATGTTCGGCAGTGCTACGCAGCCAGTAGGAGGATTGAGACTGTGGAGGCGGTCGAGGCCCTGCCGGTCCTGCGGGGGAGATGATCCCAGCATGTCAGGTGAGATACGTGCGCTGCTGCGGGCGGCGGAGGCAGACCAGCGATCGGTCGTGGCTTTGACCGCGGACCTGGTGAGAGTGCCCAGCCGTGGCGGGCTGGATCCGACCGGCCCGGTATTGGAAGGCGCAGCGGGATGGCTTCGTGGCCGCCGACTTCCTGTACGCCGGCTGCACGACTCGTGTGGTGAGCTAGTCGGGGTCGTCTCCGAGGTGGTCGGAGGTCAGCCCGGTCCCCGGCTGGTGCTGGATGCCTGCGTGGACACCGCCCCGTTCGGGGACGAGGATGCCTGGACTTATCCGCCGACCAGCGCCACCGTTGTGGACGGGTGGATGTGGGGCCGAGGGGCTGCAGATTCGAAGGTGGGTGCGGCTATCTTCTGCCATCTCCTCCTTCGGCTCGCCGTCGGCGCTGACCAGCTCCACGGCGGCGTCACCCTGCTCTTGGACGCCGACGAGCATACCGGCGGCTTCGGGGGCGCCCGCGCTTTCGTCGCCAGCCTCGAAGACACCTCGGCGGACACCCTCGGCGTGATGATCGGCTATCCGGGCGCCGAGCATGTGGTCGTCGGTGGGCGGGGCGTGCTGCGTGCCCGCCTGCTTGTCCACGGGGTGGCGAGCCATTCCGGCGGGTCGGCATGCACCCCGAACGCCATTGTCAAGGCCGCTGACCTCGTCGCCCGCCTCGCCGCCGCACCGCTGCCCGCTCCTGAGGCGCGTTTCCCCACCGGCGGGAAGGTCACGGTCACCGAGATCAGCGGAGGACAGAGCTGGTCGGTGACCCCGGACCTGTGCACCGTCAGCGTCGACCTACGGCTGACCCCAGCTTTCGACGCCGCGGCAGGCGAGGCACTGCTACGGGCAAGTGCCGCTGCGCTGGACGCGGGGTGGCCGCACACCCGGGCCACGGACATCCTTCTCGAGACCTGCTGGCCTCCCTACGCAATGGAGGACACGGCACCGCTGCCAGCCGCGATCCTCGACGCCGCAGCTCAGCTTGGCTTGCAGACCAGACCCAAGGTGGCCGGCCCGTCGAACATAGGGAACTACCTGGCGGGGGTGGGCATCCCTGCCACCGCGGGCTTCGGCGTCAGCTACGAGAACCTGCACGCCGCGGACGAACGTATCCGACTCGACACGATCCCCACCATTCAGGCCGTTTACCATGCCGCCGCGCTCACCTTGCTGACCTGACAATTGTCAGAACTGGCCTGACAATTTGTCGGAACTTTGTAGGAACTTGTCATCGTCGGTCGCAGCGGCATGCGACGAGTTTCTAGCAAGCTCATGATCTGGAGCTACGCCAGCAGGAACGTCACCCTTCTCGTGTTGTTCGTCACGCGAGAGGGGATGCGGTATGAAAGTTTCTGACACGGCCCTGATCCAGCGTTTCGGTGCCGCCCTTCGCCTGGCCGGCGCGCATCACAGCCGGCATGAGGGGGTAGGCGTAGACGATGCCCATGACCTCCTTCTCGATCCCGCTGTCCTCGCCGCATGGTTGGCCGGCCGGGCTGACGGCCGTGTGCGAGTAACCGGCAGCCTGGATCGCCGGCTGGTTTTCTTGGAGCGAGCGGATGGGACGTGGGTCGTGGCGGATTTGTCCGGCCAGCCTCACCGCAGCCGCCGCTGGCCGACCTGGACCACACGGCATCTGACCCTCGAGAAACCGGATTCGTGGTTGTCACCGGCCCGTCTCGACGAGGCGGGAGTCGTTCGTCTGTCGCGGCCGGTCACGCTGCTGGCCGCCCTGTACCACCCGGAGAATTTCCCACTACCCAGGTTTCCGCTTGGTATCAGCACCGTCGCGCGCGCCGCGCGGTCGACCCTGCTCGGCAGGGTGACGCTGGCCGACATGCAACTCGGTCCCAGCCTCGACGATCTCATCGCGCACGCCACCGCCGGCAAGGTGGACATTCTCGGTATCTCCGCGACCTTCGGCCAGCACGATCTCCTGATCCGCTTCCTGGACGCCGTCCATGCCCTGGCCGAACCGCCGATCGTCGTTGCCGGAGGCAGCCTCACCGCCCGCAACGAATCTCTGCTGCTCGAACGCTACCCACAGCTGCTGATCGCCCGGGCTGCCGGCGAGGCCACCATCGAAGCCATTCTCGGGTACTGGCACGGGGACTGCGACCAGGAACAGATACCCGCCCTCGGCTACACCGGTGCACGCCGCCGCGGCGCGCTCGGCATCAGCCGGCGTCGTTCCAGCACACCAGTGACTCGCGACACCACGACGGACGTCGTACCCGAACTCGACCTCCTCCCGGCGACCTTCACCCATCATGGTGTCGCCCAACTGGAGACCAGCCGGGGCTGCACCTCGTACTGCTCGTTCTGCCCCCGCGGCCACAAGGGCTCCTGGTCCGGCGCGGGCCTCGACCACCTTCCGTGGCTGCTCACCGAGATGCGCGCGGTCTTTACCCGACATCCGAACATCGCCCGGGTGCTGTACCTGGTCGATGAGGAGTTCCTCGGCCGCGACGCCGACGCGGCAACGCGGGCGCTGAATATCGCCCGGCTGCTGCAGGAGGCCGGCTTTGCCTGGGAGTCGAGTTGTCGGATCGACCAGGTTGTCCGCCCGGACCGTGACCTGGACTGGCACGCCGAGCGTGCTGCGATGTGGCGTACCCTCCTCGACCGCGGACTTCGACGCATGCTGTTCGGCGTGGAGTCCGGGGTGGACAGCATTCTGGTGCGCTTCGCGAAACAGACCACTGCCGAGCAGAACGTGCTCGGCATCCGCACCCTGTCAGCGATGGGGGTCCCGACCCGCTTCACTTACATCACCTTCGACCCGCTGATGAGCCTGGAAGAACTCCGGGCCACCCACGCCTTCCAGAAATGCACAGACCTACTGCTGCGCCCGCAACCACACCTGCCCCCGGCCGAGATCGTACGGGCTGTCCGTAACGATGCGTTCGCCGCCGAAGCCACCACCGGTCATCCCCTGTACCACGGAGTCTCCTACCTCCTGGTCGGCATGGAATGTTTGATCGGCTCCGCGTACACCCGCCGAGCCCGCCAAGCGGGGCTGACCGGGACGGTGACGCCGTCGATGGGCCGGGTCGAGGCGCGCTACGCTGACCGGCGTATCGGTGTCGCCGCCGACTGGGCCCAGCGATGGGTCGACCGCACCTTCGCCTTCGATTACGTTCTCAAGTCACTGGAGAAGCTCCTCGACGGACCTGTCCGCGCCAGCGTGCGGCAGGCACGGGTCGTAGTGAAGGACGCCGCGTTTGCCGTGCTTGGCGACATGATCGCCGCTATCGAGGCACAGCCGGAGAACCCCGACGGTGGGCAGGCATTGTCCACGCGGATCGCCAGCGCCCTCGACGCGCGTTTCGCGCTCCTTCAGGATCGGATGGCGGCCGTCGTCCACGACCTGAGCGGCCAGATGACCGGCCCACACGCCGATTTTCTCCGCCGTGAACACCGACGGTGGGCGGCCACGACGGGCTGGCGGCTGATCAACGCGGCGGACGCCTGCGGGACCTGACCCCGATGGTCGCCCCTACCATTCAGGTGACAGTCTTCTCCGGGATCGGCACCCAGTTAAACTCCGGGCAGAACCTAGCATACGTGACCAGCTTCCAGACTGCGTAGTCCTCCAGCCGGCTGGCTTCCCGCAGCAGATGCTTGACCCAGGTGTGGCAGACCCGCTCCGAATAGGTCATCGCCTGCTCGATCTGGTCGAGCATCCGGCAGGCCACGCTGAAGTCTTCGACGGTCAGCGCACTCAGGTCAATCTCCACGCCGTCCATAGTGAAGGCGAACACCAGCCGGGTCGTCGAGAACCGGGTGTTGCGCTCGCCGATGAAAGGGGCGTGCCCTTCGAGTGCTGTCATCAACGCGGCGCGCTGCTCGACCGGATAGCCGATCCCCAGGTCCAGATCGGAGGTCTCCAAGTTCAGCCTGGTACCGAACGAGCCGACATCGCACGGACAACGGCCGGTCCACTGCTCGATGAGCATCGAGGCCTTCGCGCGCACAGCCTGCAGACGCTCGTCATGAACGCGCATCGCAGTGTAGAAGCGCTCCGCGCGGTCGAACTCGACATCCGGGAAATCGCTGCGGTCGGCCCATCCCTTCGCAGTGATCGCATCTAGATCCAACAGGGTGGTGGGGTGCGGAGTCATCACCCCGGTGACCTTAGCGTTACGCCGGGCAGCGTCGACTAGGGGCAGACCCCCATCACAGATCAAGAAAACAGGTGACTCGAATGATCGAAGACGACGGTATGGCTCGTCGGACGCTCGCCGGCGGCCTGACCGTGCACCCCATCGGGATCGGCTGCTGGGCGATCGGCGGCCCCGACCACAACCTGAGCCTGCCCATGGGCTGGTCCACCGCCGACGACACTGCATCCCGCCGCGGGCTGGAAACCGCCTACAGCCTCGGCGCAAACCTCTTCGACACCGCTGACGTGTATAGGCACGGCCACTCCGAACGCATCCTCGGCCGCTTCGTCGAGACGGTGGATCGTGACAGCATCGTACTGTCGTCCAAGGTCGGCTACTTCGCCGGCACCGCCGCCCATGCCTACCTGCCCGCAGCCATGCGCAGCCAGCTCGAAACCAGCCTGGAGAACCTGCGCACCAACCGGCTCGACATCTACTTCTTCCACACCAACGAATTCGGACCTGATGATCGCTACCTCGACGGCGCGATCGAGCAGATGCGCGCCTTCCAGCACGAAGGGCTGATCCGCTGCATCGGGATGCGCGGTCCGCACCGCTACGCCCCCGACCGTCTTACTACACCCCATGGGCAGCGGGAGGACAAACATGCACGCTTCCGTACCCTGTTCACCCGGCTCCGGCCCGATGACCTCGCCGTCCGGTACAACCCGCTGACCCCACCCTCACCCGCCGGCCAGCCGGATATTTTCACCGTCGCTGCTGAGTACCATACCAGCATTCTGATCAACAAGCCGTTGGCGCAGGGCCTGCTCACCGGCAAGTACAACCCCCACCAGCCGCCCCGCTTCACCGACGGCGACCACCGGCAACGCAAACGCTGGTTCACCCCCGACGCCCTCGCCATCATCGACCAAGGCCTCGCGCTTCTCCGCGACCGCTTCGGCCCTACCCCCCACGCCCTCGTCCGCGCAGCCCTGCGCTACAGCTTGCAACGCACCGACAACGCCGCCGTCCTCGTCGGATTCACCACCCCCGAACAGGTCCGCGAGAACCTGACAGCCTCCGGCCCAGCCCTGTCCCCCGAAGACCTCGCCGTCATCCGCTCCACCCTCAGCACACTCCAACAAGAACTCGACGCCAGCGGCGACGTCTTCATCGACGAGGCCGACACTCACACACCATGACCGCCAACCAGCCTGCCCTGTGCACCCCGCACCCCTCAGTCCACTCGGCATCGACCGCCGCGCGGCTCCTCGTCTTCAACGCCCAACACGCCGCACCGGCCCGAGCACGCAAACAGGTCGCCTGGATCGCCCAGCAACCAGACGCCGACCTGCTGGTCCTCACCGAAGTCAGTTCCGGACCCGGAGGCACCGCACTCATCGATACCCTCACCTACTACGGATACAGCCACATCCACGCCCCCCAGCCCACCGACCCCGACTACCGGACCGTCCTGGCCTCCCGCACCGCACCTCTCCATCCGCTATCCACCGGCATCACCGTCCTGCCCCACCGCGCTGCGGCCGCCGAGGTTCGCCTCGGACGCCACGCCCTCGGCCTGATCGGCCTCTACGTCCCATCCCGAGGATCAAAGAAACGCCGCAACGACAACAAACGCGCCTTCCAGGCGGCCGTCACCGCAGCCCTACCCCAACTTCTCACCGCCTTCAATGGCCCGGTCATCATCGCTGGAGACCTGAACGTCCTCGAACCCGGCCACATCCCGCACTACCGCGTCTTCGGCGACTGGGAGTACAACTTCTACCGTTTCTTCATAACTGCTGGCCTCGCTGACGCCTACCGCCATCTCCACCCCGACGCACTCGGACACAGCTGGTCCGGCCGCAGTGGCAACGGCTACCGCTTCGACCACATCTTCCTCACCACCCCCCCACCTGCCACCTGTGACCGGCTGCGACTACCTCCACACCCCACGAGCACTCGGGCTCAGTGACCACGCCGCCATGCTCCTCATTCTGGAGCTGAGTCAGAATATGTCGATGACGACCACGGTGATGTTGTCCGCGCCGCCGGCAGCCAGCGCCACCGAGGCGAGATGGTGGGCGACCGCGGCGGCGGGCGCGTCCGCCGGCAGGCGTCCGACGTGACCGGCGAGGGCCGTGGCGGCCGAGGCGTAGTTCCACAGCCCGTCGCTGCACAGCACCACCCGTCCCGGCCCGGTGAGGGGCAGCGAGACGACGCGCGGTACCGCTGACCCGCTGCCCGTCCCGATCCAGTGGGTGATGGTGTGGGCGCCGGGCGCCGTCTCGGCCAGCTCGGCCGGGAGCAGGCCGGCCCGCACCGCCTCGGCCGCCAGCGTGTCGTCCTCGGTCAGCAGGCGCGCGCCCCGCGGGCCGAGCAGGTAGGCCCGGCTGTCCCCGAGCCAGCCGACGGCGAGCCGGTCCGCCGTCACGATCGCCGCGACGAACGTGCAGGCCGGCGCGTCGTCGGGGCTGGTGATCGAGGCGACGGCGCTGCGCTGGGCGGTCGCGACCGCCGCCCGTAGCGCGGCGTTCTCCCAGGGGACGCCGCCGCCCGTCGGCCCGGGAGACCTCGGCGTGCCCACGACGTCGGCCAGGAAGGCGGTGGCGTCCCGGGCGGCGGCCACGGCGGCCGGTCCCGAGCCGGGAGCCGTCGACACCCCGTCGCACACGACCGCCACGACCGCCGGGCGGGCCGGGCCGGGCAGGTCGGCTGGGTCGGGCGGGCCGACGACGGCGAGGGCGAACCCGTCCTCGTTGCTCCGGTGGACGAGGCCGCGGTCCGACACGCCGGCCGCGATCGTCAGGTCGACGCCGATCCGGTCGCCGGGCTCGCGGCCGGCCGCCGTCAGGGCCACGCCGCAGCGCTCGCAGAACCGGTCGTCGGGAAGGACCTGCGCCGCGCAGCCGGGGCAGTGCCGCGCCAGGCCGGGGTCCGCCATGCCGGGTTGCGATGTACCGGGGTCCCGCGGCCCCGGCGCTGGGCCCGGCCGCCGTCCGGCGTTCATACCAGGGTCCGCGGGCGGACACGGTTGGCGAGGTCGATGAGGGCGTACCGCTCGTCGGTGGTCGCGGCCAGCCGGGCGAGCTCCCGGTAGGCGCGTTCCAGGCCGAAGCGCAGGTCCGGTTCCCGCAGTGCGGCACCGGCGACCGTGACGTCCGGATCCACCGGGAGCGTGCCGGCCGCCACCAGGTCGAGCGCGGTGGTCAGCAGATCCCGGATGAGGGCGGCCCGGTGGCCCGGGTCGAGGCCCAGGCCGGCCAGCACGTCCGACGCGGCCATGACGCCGGCCCGGTCGGGGACGCCGGCCACGGTCACTGTGCCGAGTATCCGGGCCAGCCGGATCTGGGCGTCGACGTGGGCGGCCGAGGCCGGTGGTACCCGGCGGTAGGCGGCCACCGCACCGTCGCGGTCGCCCGCGGCGATCCGCACCCGCGCCAGCCCGAACGCCGCACCGGTGAACGCGTCGTCGGTGCGCGATACCAGATCGTACAGCTGCTGCGCCCGGGGGAGGTCGCCGGAGGCCTCCGCGGTGCGCGCCAGTGCCAGCTTCGGCGCGAGCTCGCCCGGGACTTCGGCGTAGACCCGGTCGAACGCGGCGCGGGCCGCGGCGGTGTCGCCGTCGGCGAGTGCCAGCAGCCCGCGCTGCCAGTCCACCCGCCATTCGAAGGGGTCCTCCGCCTCGATCTCGGCGAGCACCTCGCGGGCGGCTGCGGGCCGGCCCAGGCGCATCCGCAGGTCGGCCAGGCGCAGGCGCGCCCCGACGCTGGTGGTTCCCGTCGCCTCGAGCAGCTCGGCGAGCTGCTCGGGCGCGAGGTCCGGTAGGGCGGTAAGTGGGCCTGCCGCTGGGTCGTCGGGGTCGGCCCACAGCCGGGGCAGCACCGACCACGGCGGCAGCGCGGTGGGGTCGGCGTCGGTGAGGCCGCCTTCGCCGGTGGGGTGGACGTCGCCGGTGAACCGCCGGCTCGGCGCCGGGGCCGGTGTCCCGCGTTCGGCCGCGACGATCTCCCGCAGCACCCCCAGCAGTTCGTCGTGCATCTCCTCGGCGCCGGTGAAGCGGCGGTCGGGATCGGGTGCGGTCGCCTTGAGTAGGAACCGGTACAGCGATTCGTGCCGGGCGAGGACGGGATGGCCCGTCGCCGGTGGCATCGTGTGCAGGTAGGTCGAGGTGTTGCCGCGGAAGTCCAGGATGAGGGTCGCGAGCGTGCGTCCCACGGCGAACAGGTCGGAGGCGACCGAGGGGCCGGTGGTGGGCACCTCGGGTGCCTGGTAGCCGGGGGTGCCGTAGCCGGCACCGGCTACGGCACCGTCATCGAGGCGACGGACCGCGCCGAGGTCGATCAGGCGCAGCGTCTCCCGGCCGAGCATCACGCTGTCGGGTGTGAAGTCGCCGAACACCAGGCCGTTCCGGTGCAGGTAGGCGAAGGCGGGCAGCACCGCGAGGAGGTAGGCGACGGCCTGGGCGGCCGGCAGCGGGTCGGGCCGGCCGGCGTCGGCCCGACGCCGGCGCAGCACCTCCCGTAGCCAGGTGCCGCCGACGTACTCCATCACGATGTAGCCCGTGCCGGCATGCTCGACGAAGGTGAAGATCCGCACGATCGCCGGGTGGTCGACGGAGGCCAGGAACCGGCGCTCGGCGATGACCGCGGCCTGCGCCTCGCGGTCGCCGGAGTCGAGCAGGCCCTTGAGCACGACCCAGGAGTCCTCCGCGACGCCCGGGTCCCGGGCGAGGTAGATCCAGCCCTGGCCGCCGTACGCGAGGGCCCCCGCGATCTCGTACGGCCCGACGCGGTCACCGGCGTGCAGCGTGGGACGGAACGAGAACGGCTGGCCGCATCCCGGGCAGAAGCCCTCGGGACGCGCGGGCCGGCGGCCCCGGGAGCGTCCCACCGGCGCGCCGCACCCGGCGCAGGCCCGCCGCCGTTCCGGGATCTGCGGGTCTGCCAGCAGCATCGACGTCGGGTCCGGCACGTCGCGCTCGGGCACGTCGAGCCCGGGTACCTCGACCAGGCCCGCGCCCAGCCGGCTCGGTGCGGTCCGCGACCCGTCCTCGACGACGCCCTCGCAGTCCGGCTCCGGGCAGGGGATGACCGCGTTCACGCACACTCCTCGGTCGAGATCGGGGTCGAGATCGGGGGCGGGGTCGAGATGGGGAGCGACGGGGCCGGACGCAGCCGGGTCAGGACCACGCCCACCTCCTACCGAGAGATCACCACCGGTCAGTCCCGGTAGCGGGCGACCGGTGGCGCCGGCGGCGGGGCGAACGGTGCCGACAGCCACTGCCGGGCCAGTCGTTTCCAGGTGCCGTCGGCGATCGCGCGGGCCAGCACGCCGTTGATGAAGCGGGTCAGTTCCGGGGATCTGTCGCTGATCTTGTGATTCTTCTGGCCCGCCGGTGATCATCGGGCGAGGAGGACCCGTT
>NZ_CDWTMG010000177.1:1049-10501 GCF_977945845.1 Frankia sp. CcMO1 | reverse complement strand
CTAAGGCGACTGCCCGTCGGTGCATCCGCCGTGCGAACCGGCAGCGGGACCGGGCCGCGTGGGATGCCGCCTGGCAGCGGCACCTGTACGGCGACACCGGCACGCCGGCGCGGACGGCGACGGGGAAGGCGACGTCGCGCAAACCGCCCGCGCAGCGCGGTTCCGGCACCGCGGCGGCGGCGGGTACCGGGCAGGGATCCGCCGGTGGGACGGGGGCCGGGCTGTGCGGGCAGACCACGCAGGACGGGACGCCGTGCCAGCGCAAGGGCACGTGCCCGCCCGGCACCCATGCCCGCGGCGGTACCCGAGCCAAGGCCACGCCATGACCAGCCACACCAGCGACCACGAGAACGACGACGAGAACGACCACGCGAACGCGAGCGTCGCCTACGAGGGAGACCAGATGAGCGCCACCACCTACCCCGATCCGGAACCGACCGACGACGACAGGAACGGCAACAGGACCCACCGCGCCGACAACCCGGCGGCCCCTGACGAGGTCATCGACGCGGAGATCATTGACGAGGTCATCGGCGATGGTGGCGATGGGGCGATGGCCGCCGTGGTCGAGCTCGCGGCCCGTTTCGAGTACGGCGACCCCGCCGACGACTGGGACGACTCCGACCACGGCGCCGGCCACGGCACCGACCACGGCCACGGTACGGGTGATGACCCGACGGACGCCGATGGCGCCGGGCGGGTGGAGGTTCTGGACCCGCAGGGTAGGCCGGTGCCGGTGGACCCGCCGGGCTCGGCCCGGGTGCGGTTGGGTGACCGGATCGGCCGCGGGCACCGGCGGCCGGTGGTGCCGCTGTGGATGCGGTCGATCGCGGGTGTGACATCGGCGGCCCGGTGGGTCGGTGGGCACTACGCGCACGTGACCGCGTTCCACGCGTTCCGGCTGCCGGTGTACATGGTCCGGCTGGCCGTGCGCGCCCCGGTCGGCGCCCTGCGCGTCGTCGGCGGTGGCGTGGCGTGGCTGTTCGACTCCGAGGGCGTCCCGGTCCGGCTGGCCGCGGTGGCGCGGGCGGACGCCGAGATGTATCTGAAGCTGATCCGGCACCGGGACGCGCGGGTGCGCGCCCGGACTCTGTTGACCACGTTCGCCGCCCTGGTCGGCACGGTGATCCTGGCCGTGTTTCTGTCCGGGTTTGTGTCCGCCCCGGACCCGCTGTGGTGGGCCGTCCTGGCGGCCACGGTGCTCGCGCTCGGCGTCATCGGGTCCCCGGCGGACAAGCCGATCGCCTCACCCGCGGTGCTCGCGCCGGAGGTGGCGAAGCTGACCGCGAACATCGTGATCCGCGCGCTCGGGTCGCTCGGGATCGCGGCCATCAACCAGACGTTGGCGAAGGACCCGAAGGGCATCGCGTTCGTGGCACCGATCACCCGGGACGGTCCCGGGTGGCGGGCTGACCTGGACCTGCCCTACGGCGTGACCGTGGGCGACGTCCTGGAGCGCCGGGAGAAGCTGGCGTCCGGGTTGCGGCGCGCGGTCGGGTGCGTGTGGCCCGAACCCGCGGCCGAGGCGCACGCCGGGCGGCTGGTGCTGTGGGTCGGGGACCAGGACATGGCCAAGCTGTCGGTGCCGTGGCCGTTGGCCCGGCGCGGGAGCGTGGACCTGTTCGACCCGATCCCGGTCGGTAACGACCCCCGCGGTCGGGTGGTGCGGGTGTCGCTGATGGAGAACAACGTCCTGATCGGGTCCCTGCCCGGTGGCGGCAAGACCGCCACCGCGCGGGTGTACCTGCTGGCGGCCGGGCTGGACCCCACGAGCGAGGTGTGGGCGTTCAACCTCAAGGCGAACAACGACATCGCGTCCGCGGCGAAGTTCGCGCACCGGTACGCCGCCGGGATCGGCGACGACACGATCGAGTTGGTGCTGGCGTCGTTGCGGGACCTGAAGGCCGAGATCATGCGCCGGGCGGAGGCGATGAAGGGCCTGCCGGTCGACGTCTGCCCGGACGGCAAGGTCACCCGCCCCCTGGCCAACCGGCGCACGTTGGGCTTGCACCCGTTGGTGATGTTCGTGGACGAGTGCCAGAACCTGTTCGCCCACCCCGACTTCGGCAAGGAAGCGGGAGAACTGGCCGAGTGGTGCATCAAGCTCGGCCGCGCCCTGGGCGTCGTGCTGCTGCTGGCCACCCAGCGGCCGGACAAGAACTCGCTCCCGACCGGGGTGTCGGCGAACGTGTCGATCCGGTTCTGCCTGCGGGTGATGGGCCAGACCGAGAACGACATGATCCTCGGCACGTCGATGTACCAGAACGGGATCCGCGCCACCACCTTCCGCGCCTCCGACAAGGGCATCGGCTACCTGATCGGCGCCTCCGACGACCCGCAGATCGTCCGCTCGGCCTACGTCGACCTGCCCGACGCCGAGAAGGTCGCCGACCGAGCCCGCGCCGCCCGGATCGCCTCCGGGCGCCTGGCCGGGTACGCCGTGGACCAGACCAACCCCGGCACCACCGCCGACGGGCGCCCGGCGTCCTCGCTCCTGGATGACATCGCCGCCGTCCTGCCCGCCGGTGAGGCGAAGGTGTGGTCCGAGACGATCGTGGAACGGCTCGCGGACCTGCGGCCCGACACGTACGGCGGGTGGACGCCCGAGCAACTGTCCTCGGCGCTCAAGCCGTACGGCATCGGCACCACCCAGGTCGGGCGGCGCGTCGAAAGCGCGGACGGCAAGGTCGTCAACCGGCGCGGCATTGTCGCCGACCACATCCGCGCCGCGATCACCCAGCGCGAGACGGAGCGTGACCGGAAGCGAGACGCAAGCTGAGTCCGCGGGGCCGCTAACGCTAGCGGCCACCCCTGCTAACCGTTAGCGGCCCCGCTAGCACCACAACCCACACCTGATCAGGACGCTAGCACGCTAGCGGCCCAGGTCCCGCGCGCCCAAAACCAGCCCTGGAGACGGTATGGACCCCCACACGCTCACCGCTAGCGGCATCGCCTGGCTGTTCACACTCGGTTACCTCGCCGGGTACGCGGCACTGTGCGCCGCGTCCCCGTTCGGCCCCTGCCGACGCTGCCACGGCCAACCACCCGCCCGCCGCAAGCCGCTCACCCCCGGCCGGATCCTCGGGTCACTACTCGGCGGCTCCCCGTACCGGCGCGTGTGCCGACGCTGCCACAACCAAGGCATCCGGCTACGACTCGGCCGCCGCCTCTACCACTACCTCCGCCGACTCTCCAAGGAAGCCCGATGACCACGCCAAACCCCAGTGGCAGAACCGCCGACCTGTTCAAACCCCAGTGGCAGAACCGCCGACCTGTTCGCGGCGGTCGACGTCACCGCCGCATGGCTGAACGAGCACAACGGCACCAGCGATGCCGAGATGCTGTTGCGGATCTTAAAGGTGGCCGAGGAACTCGGCGGCCCGCGCCGCCGCATGGATCGGCACCGCGGGCCAGAACCCCCGCAAAGGCGTCACCCACACCCGTGACGACGTTGCCGCCGAACTCGGCGATGTCGTCATGACCGCGCTCGTAGCGATAGCCAGTCTCGACTACAGCCCCCGGGAGGTCATGGCAGGCATCGTCGGCAAGGTAGCGGCACGGCTCACTCTGTCACGACAGGACGCTGCCTAGTCATGGCCGCGACCAGTCGCCGGGAGCGAACCGAGCAACTGGCCCGGCACACCGGCACACCGCGCACTCTCGACCAGCTACGCGCCGACGCGTGGCGCGCCCTGGCCGAGGCCGACGCGCCGATCCAGCCCGAAACCCTCGCCGAGCGTGCGCAGATCACCGGCGGCGCCGCCGACGCCTGGCTACGCGAGTGGGCCACCGCCGGGTGCATCACCGAACACCCCGCATCCGCCGCCACACAACCCACGAGCCCCAAACCGGCGTCGCAGCGCGGATCCGATTCCCGGCACCCGCTCCTGCGGGTCAAACGCGGCAGCAAGACCCGAACCGACACGTGGCGACTGCACGCCTACACCGCCACCGACACACCCACCTGCACCCACACCCACCACCCACCGGCCCGACCCACGTTGGAGGCACCCCACATGAGCAGCACCACCACCGTCACGTACCGCGGCGGCCCGCTGAACGGGCAACCCGCCAAGGGCCGCCTGACCGGCTACCGAACCAGCACCGGCGACACCCTGCGCTACCGGCGCCTGACCGGCCCGCACCTCACCTTCCTCGACAGCGACGGCCAGACCACCCACCCGCAGACCTACTACCGGCTCGAAGACCGCGACTACGTCCACGTCGCCGTCCATGCCCGCGCCGCGGAACACGAGGAACCCACCCGGCCCGCCGCGTCCGCCGGGTCCGCTGACTCGGCGACCACCCCGGCGGACCCTGAGACCGCGGCTGAGACGGCAGCGCTGCCACCGTTCCGGGTACTGGTTACCGGCTCCCGCGCCTGGACCCACGACGTGATGGTCACCGACTTCCTTGACACCATGCTGGACGACTGCGTCCGCCGCGGGCAGCGGCTCATCGTCGTGCACGGCGCCTGCCCGCGTGGGGCCGATGCCATCGCCGACGCATGGGCCGTGATGCACGCCGCCGACGGCGTGAGGGTCGAACGACACCCGGCCGACTGGAAGCAGCGCGGCCGGGCCGCGGGGTTCGCCCGCAACACAAGCATGGTGGAAGCGGGAGCCGACCTGTGTGTGGCGTTCATCCGCGATGGCTCAGCCGGTGCCACGGACTGCGCGCAGCAGGCCGAAGCCGCCGGAATCCACGTCAGCCGCACCCTGCTCCAATCCCACCCCAGCGAGTCATCTCCGGCGCGCGGAGCGGCCGGGACCGTCCGGCGCGACGCCCTGATCCCCGCCGCCCTGACCTACGCGGCCCGCGGCTGGCACGTGTTCCCGCTACGCCCGGACGACAAGCGGCCCGCGTTCCCCGATCACGCCGAGGACCGGTGCATCGACCGGCGCGGCCAGCGCCGCGACGTGCGGTGTGCGCGGGCCGGGCGGCACGTCGGCTGGGAGGAACGCGCCACCACCGACCCGAGCAGGATCCGCCGCGCCTGGTCCGCCGCCTCATACGGGATCGGGATCGCGTGCGGCCCGTCCGGTCTGGTCGTGATCGACCTCGACATGCCCAAGCCCGACGACTACGGCCGGATGCAGGATCCGCCGGAGCCGTACCGGCTTGCCGGGATCCACGACGGCGCCGACGTGTTCGCCGTCCTGTGCGAACAGGCAGGACACCCATTCCCGTGGCACACGTTCGCCGTCAACACCGCCAGCGGCGGCACCCACCTCTACTACCAGGCACCAGCCGGTGAGCCCTTGCGCAACACCGCCGGGACGCTCGGCTGGCTGATCGACACCCGCGGCGGCGGTGGCTACGTCGTCGCCCCACCCTCCACCGTCACCGGCCGCGCCTACACCCTCGCCAGCGACGCAGACGCCCCCCTGGCGCCCCTACCGGCGTGGCTGACCCAACGGACTCACCCCTGCCCCGCTACCGCCTCAGAAGCCCGCCACGGTCGCTGTGAGCGCCCATCCCGCCGCCGGTGGGGACCGGGCCGCCGCGTACCTCGCTGCCGCCGTCAGCGAGCAGGCTCAACGGGTCGCCACCGCGACCGAAGGGCAGCGAAACCGGGCGCTGTACCTGTCGGCACTCGCGCTCGGTCAACTCATCGCCGGAGGCGCGCTCGAGTCCGACCACGTCACCACCGTTCTCAGCCACGCCGCCCGCGCCGCCGGGCTCGACGCTACCGAGACCACCAAGACCATCGCCTCCGGACTCAAGGCCGGTGCCCGCCGGCCCCGGTCCCTCGCCGAAACGCCGGCCAAGCCCACCACGCGGAAGGCAGCGTGACCATGCACCACGAGGACACCCCCGATCCGACCCCGGCCGCCGAGCGGGCCGCACACCTGCGACCCATCGGCGACGACGGCCAACCACGCCGCTGGCGTCCGGAACTGTGGGCCGCCGACGAACTGATGGGCGCGTCGTTCCCCGCGCCTAAGTGGGCCGTGCCCGGCATCCTCTGCGAGGGAGTCTCCTTGCTCGCCGGGCCACCCAAGGTGGGCAAGTCGTGGATGACTCTGGCGCTCGGCCTGGCCATCGCCTCTGGCGGGAAGGCATTCGGCCGGATCGGCGTCCGGCAAGGTCCCGTTCTGTACCTGGCCCTGGAAGACACCCCGCGACGGCTCAAGGCCCGTATGGGCAAGCTGCTCGGCACCGAACAGGCCCCGCCCGGGCTGGCCATCGCTACCGACTGGCCCACCCTGCCCGCCGGGGGAGACCTAGCGATCTGTGAATGGCTCGACGCGCATCGCGACGCGCGCATGGTCGTGCTCGACGTGTTCGCCAAGATGCGCGGGCCGACGCCGCAAGGCATGGGCGCGTACGACGCCGACTACGCCGCCGTAGGACGAGCGAAGGCCATCGCCGATGCCTACTCGATCGCGGTCGTGCTCGTGCACCACGTGCGCAAGGCAGGCTCGGATGACTTCCTCGCCGAAGTCTCCGGCACCAACGGCCTGGCCGGGGCCGCAGACGCAACCCTCGTGCTCAAACGCGCCCGCGGCCAACACGACGGCGTCCTGCACGTCACCGGCCGCGACGTAGACGAAACCGAGCACGCGCTACGGGTCGAGCCCGAAACCCGGCACTGGCTCATGCTCGACCGCCCCGCCGACGAACACGCCATCGGCGACACCCGCGCCGCCATCCTGCGGCACCTGCGCACCGTGACCGAGCCGACCAAGCCGAAGGCCATCGCCGCAGCGCTGAACCTGAACTACGAGGCCGTCAAGAAGACGTGCGCGCGCATGGCCGCCGACGGGCAACTGCGTGTTGATGCGGCCGGGCAGTACACCGCCGCCGACGGGTGGCAACAGGCCACTGTCCCCGGTGTCCCTCCTGTCCCCGGTGTCCCCGAACAGCCGTGACCAGCAGAGATGCCCGTTCCTCCAGGGACACCCGGTCGCGAGGTGTCCCCGGAACCCCATCCCGATCCGTTGCCCCGCCCGCAGTCCGAGACTTCAGCCACGGAGGGCTAAGGAATGGCAGTCGCTAAATCGCCTACGCCCATTTCCAGCGTTCGCGCCGACCTCTTGACCCTAGATCAGGTCCTGGCCGAACTCGACGTGCCGCGGTCGACATTCTTCCGATGGAAGGCGACCGGCAAGGCCCCACGCACCATCAAGTACCCGAACGGGAGTCTCCGCATTCGCCGATCAGACCTTGACGCCTGGCTCGCTGCCCACGAGGAACCGGAGGCCGCATGAACACGAGCTACGACGTGCGTGTTTATGGAATCTTGTCGAACAAGAACAAGAACCGTCCGAGCTACGTGGTCCGTTGGAAAGTCGCCGGGCGGCCCTTTCGGAAGACCTTCCTGACGAAGGCGCTGGCGGAAAGTTATCGCTCCAAGCTGATCGTTGCGCAACGTGAAGGCGTCGCGTTCGACGTCGCCTCCGGATTCCCGGAACCGCAGGCGCGCAAGCTGAACAGTCGCACGTGGCTTGTCCACGCGATGGATTTCGTGGACAGCAAGTGGGCGCACTGGTCGCCCAAGCACCGGCGGAACACAGCGGAAGCCCTGACTACGGTGACGCTCGTGTTCCTGGCTAGCGACCGCGGAGCGCCGACCGAGGATGAGATGCGGTCCGCGCTGTACGGATGGGCGTTCAACAAGGCCCGGCGCACGGCGAGTGAAGTGCCCGACGACGTCACGCGTACGCTCAACTGGCTCAAGCAAAACACGGTGAGCGTTGGTGACATGGACGACGCCGCTCTCATACGCAAGGCTCTAGACGCAATTGCCCTCACGGCAGAGGGAGGATCCGCGGCAGGATCCACGATCCGACGCAAGCGGACTGCCCTATCGAGCGCGCTCAATTACGCCGTGGAGCTTCGACTGCTCGACTCCTCCCCATTGATCCGCGTTAGCTGGATACCGCCCAAGAATGAAGACGTCATTGACCGGCGCACCGTCGCCAATCCGGCGCAAGTGCGGAACCTGCTCAAAGCCGTTCGCGGCATTGCAGGTGAATTCGAAGCGTTCTTCGGATGCCTGTATTACTCCGCGCTACGACCCGAGGAAGCTCTGCACCTGCGCGCCCATGAATTCGAACGCCCCGCCAAGCGGGGCGGTTGGGGGTGGTTCAACCTCACTGGCGCCACCGTGACCGCCGGTGAAAGCTGGACCGGCACGCCACAGGGAACCGAGGACCGGCGCCTTAAGCACCGGGCGAAAGCCGCAACTCGCCGAGTGCCGGTCCCGCCCACGCTCGTGACGCTGATGGATGCCCATATTGAGGAGTACGGCACCGGGCCGGACGGATCTTCGTCACTCAGCGGGGGCCGGGCGGCCGGTACCGGCCGACCACCGGGCGACCGTTCTCCGGCAACGCGTACACACGGGTGTGGCGCAAGGCGCGCCAGCAGGCCCTCACAGAGGCTCAGCAGGCATCGCCCCTCGCTCGGCGTCCCTATGACCTGCGGCACGCCGCTGTGTCTCTCTGGCTCAACGCCGGTGTTCCGGCCACCGACGTGGCGGAGTGGGCTGGGCACAGCGTGCACGTCCTGCTCAAGGTCTACGCCGCGTGCATCGACGGCGGAGAGGAAGCTGCGCAGCGCCGCATCGCCGCGGCCCTGCGCGGCGGCAGTCAGTCCGAGCGCGACGACACAGATACGACACAACCAGTGGTCCCGAATGAGAGTGAGTGAGACCTAGCGGGACCGGACGACAACGGCCCCCGACCGGCATACGTGCTGGTCAGGGGCCGTTTCGGGTGGTGTGGCGGGTGTAGGGTTCGAACCTACGTAGGCATCAGCCGACAGATTTACAGTCTGCTCCCTTTGGCCACTCGGGCAACCCGCCTGGCTGCTTGCGGGGCGCTCACGCGCCCCGGCAGCGGATGGCAGGATAGCAAGCCAGGAGGGGGCGATGCGCAACCACGCCCTCACGTCCGAGGAGAGCAGCGAGGAGCTTCGCGTGGCCAGCGAGTCGTCGTTCGACGTCGTGAGCAAGGTCGACCGGCAGGAGGTCGACAACGCCCTGAACCAGGCGGCGAAAGAGGTCTCGCAGCGGTACGACTTCAAGGGTACCGACGCGGGAATCGCCTGGAGCGGTGATCACATCGTGATGCGGGCGAACAGCGAGGACCGGGTGAAGGCCGTCCTGGACGTCTTCCAGACCAAACTGATCCGGCGCGGCATCTCGCTCAAGGCCGTCGACGCTGGCGAGCCCAAGCCATCGGGCAAGGAGTACCGCATCGAGGCCGGCATCAAAGAGGGCCTGAGCCAGGAGAACGCCAAGAAGATCGGGAAGATCATCCGGGACGACGGGCCGAAGGGCGTCAAGACCCAGATCACGGGTGACGAGCTCCGGGTCACCAGCAAGTCCCGCGACGACCTGCAGTCCGTTATAGCTCTGCTGAAGGACGCCGACCTCGACGTCGCGCTCCAGTTCGTGAACTACCGGTGACCCTTCCGGTGACCGTTCCGGCGGACTGAGTCGC
>NZ_CDWTMG010000177.1:0-615 GCF_977945845.1 Frankia sp. CcMO1 | reverse complement strand
TCAGATGGCGCGCTCAGATGGCGGCAGCAGGTGGACCGCACCGGCTTTCCGCGCGGGTGGTCGGTCAGGTAGGCGATCCCCGGGCAGCGAGTTCTCGCGCATCCGCGCCTGCCATGCGGGCGTGAGGGGCGGATCGGACGTCGTGTGCTCCGCGACGCGTCTGACGGCGAGCCGCAGCAGGTCACCGGCGCACATCGACTCGACGTCCCGCAGCATCGCCCGGTCGGCGTCGTTGAGGTACCGGTCCAGCTGGAGTTCGGGGTACGCCGTGTCCGGGCCGCACGCCGCCCCGGAGGGGCGCCGACGTCGATCCCGCCGTCGAGGTACGCCTTGACGGCCATGCGGTCCGCGGGCGGGCCACCACCCCGCTTCGATGCCCCGAGCCCTCGTAGTCGGTGGTGGCCGGCGCGAAGGCCTCTTGGCCAGGTCACCGGGGTTCGCGGCCGCCACCGGATCGTCACGGGACACCGCCGCACCTGCCCGCGGGGCTGGTGGTCGGCGGCGCGACGCCCACGATGGGGATCGTCGGTGCCCACGCATGCGCGGGGACGACGACGGTGCCGGAGACGGCGGCCGGCGCGCCGTGCGGGCATCGGGTCCGGGTGGGGCGTAGAA
>NZ_CDWTMG010000176.1:0-10238 GCF_977945845.1 Frankia sp. CcMO1 | reverse complement strand
TTCGAAGAGCCTGCATACTCCTCTGTCTGGAGGAGACCGGGAACGAGTTCCGGCTGGTAGCACCAGAGGCGAGAGGCCGCCTCTTCGAGCCCGATGTACAGGTCGAGCCAGGCCGGGATGACGTCGCCGTAGCTGTGCCACCAGCCGCGCGCCTTCGTCTCCTTCGCGAGCCCCATCAGCGCCTCGGTCAGATCGGTGGGCGCACCGTAGATCCGGCACATGATCTCTACGTCGAAGCTTCGGAGCGAGGTCAGCCCCGACTCGATGCGCTAGATCTTGGCCTCGGACCACTCCAAGCGCCGTGCGGCTGCCCGCACGGTCAGTTCCGAAGATCACGCAGGTACCGGCCGAGCTGACGGCGCGGCACGGTCGAGCCCGTCGTCGTGGTGCCCTCTGGCATCGCCCCTCCTTCGGTTTGAGGGTAGTCCATCACCCGAAATGAAAGACTCTGATCGCTGTTTCGAATAAATATCAACATTTCTCAGCTTGCAGAACGAGTCTTGCATGTTGAGCTCTCGCGATGTTTGACTTCTGTGTGACAGCAGGCGCGCCGAGAGTGGTCGCCTGGCCCCTACGGCGTTGCAGTCGGCGGACGCTCGCGTCTCTCTGCGTTGCCAAGGCGCTCTTCTCGGCGGCATCCGCCGCGCTCTGCTGTCTGTGGCACGGGGACGGACTCGCGGCGCGGGGGGCTACCCGTCGCAAACCGAAGGGAGAGGGTCCATGGACGAACGCCGGTTCGTGGTGTGGGACGCGGACGGAAGACCGCTCGGCGCATTCCCCGACTTCGACACCGCCCACGAGTGGGCGCACGTGCGGATGCGGCAGGCGCGAACCCGCCTCCCCCTGACCCTCGACGACCGTGTAGCGAAGGTCAGCCGCCGCCTATCCCACGCCCGCTGTGAGCTGGTGGCGTGGGCCGAGTTCGCCGTGCTGCCCGGCTGCGACCTGCCCTCCCTGGGCGCAGGCGTAGACGGCACGGCGCGGCGCCAGCCTGCACAGCGGCCGTGAACGTCACGATCATCGCCTGCTGGGCGGCCACACACGCGCTGACCGCCGCACGGGGCTCAGCATGACTGGTGACTCATCACCTGTGATCCGGGTGGCCGTGGCGCACTTCCCGCCAACCGCCGTCGCCGTTCCCGCCGTGCGTACGAGCACGGTCCGCACGCTCACGGAATGGTCAGTGGACCCGGACGCCGTCAGCAGTGCCGAACTCGTCGTCTGTGAGTTGGCCTCGAATGCCGTGAAGGCGAGCCGCCTGGAAAACCTGGAAAACGTGGTGGCCATGCGGCTTACCGCGACGAGCAGGAATGTCCTTGTCGAAGTGTGGGACGGCAACGACACCGCTCCCCGGATCAAGAGCCCGGACGTGTTCAGCGAGGACGGGCGTGGCTTGTTGATGGTCGACGCGCTGTGTAGCCAATGGTCGTGGTTACCGGGTCAAGACCGGCGGAAAAGTCATGTGGGCGGAGATTCCCGGCGGGTTGCGGCCCGCGCCGCCGACGACGGACGCCGAGGGTTGGGCCGGAGCCTATGGCACCGGTCGTCTACCGCACCGACCCGGAGACCTTGCGGCGTGTCGCTGACGAGTTCATCCGGCGTTATCGGCTTCGTCCCCGCGCGGCTTTCCGCCACGCGCACGGCTGGACGCCTGCGGCCCACCGATCCGATATGTACTTTACATCTTGTTCGGCCGTATTGCCGGATTTCCTGTCCGTCCGCCCACCGGCCCACCTGTCCGTCCGTCCACCGGACAACCCGTAAAGACGGGTGGGTCGACAATGTGGCGCCCAGAGGAGCCAGCGCGACAACCGGGCCCCCGGGCAGCAGATCCACCCCGGCCCCCGCACCTGCTATACCTCCTGCGTGCCGGAAGGCGTGGCCGGCCGCGTTCAGTCCTTCGGGGCACGCCCGGCCGGGTTGGTCCGGACCGTGAACCCGGATCGGGAGAGGATCGGCACGGGACCGAACGGGATGGCCCGGATGGAAACGGGATGGCCCAGATGGGGATGGTGTCGTGCACAGGTTCGAGGACCGCTGGGTGGTTTCCGCCAGTGATCTTGTCGACGTCGTCGAGTGTGGGCATCGCGTCGGGCTTGCGCACGCGCTCGCCGCCGGGCTGGTGACCGGGGAGACGTCGGATGACGGGCCGCGCCGGATCGACCGGGTGCGCCTGACCCCCGCGGGACACCACTGCCGTGCGGCACGGCGAGGCGCACGAACGACGCTGGCTGGAGCATCTGCGCCGGTGTTTCGGCGCGGACGGGGTCGTGGCGATCGAGCGGCCCGCCCCCACGCCCGCCGCCCTGGCCCAGGCCCACGAGCGGACCCGCCAGGCGTTGGCCGCCGGGGTTCCCGTCGTCTACCAGGGGGCGCTGTTCGACGGCGCGTTCCAGGGGCGCCCCGACTTCCTCATCGCGGCGCATCTCGACCCGATCACCGGCGTGTCGACCGGGCCCGCGGTCGCGGGCCGCTACGAGCCCTACGACGCCAAGCTCGCCCGGCACGCCAGCCCGGGAGCCGTGCTGCAGCTCGCTGCCTACGCGGCGGCCTTACCGTCGGTGGGCGTACCCGTTCCGCGGTTCATGCATCTGTTGCATCCCGCGCAGCGGGCCACCGCGCCCGCTCCCGCGCCCGGGGTTGTGCGCACGTTCCGGGTCGACGATGTCGTGCCGATGGTCGGGCACGCGCGCAGCCGTCTCGCCGATCGGCTGGCGGTCGCCCCCGTGGTTCCCGAACCATCCTGGGCCGAGCCCCGGTCGGCCTGCGCCACCTGCGCGTTCAGCGCGCACTGCACGCGCGGCCGGGCGGAGGCCCGCGACCTGTCCCTGGTCGCCGGGCTGCGCGGCGACCAGCGACGGGTGCTGCGCGCGGCTGGCATCACCGCGGTGGAGGAGCTCGCCGCGGCCCGCGACGACCAGCGGCCCGCGACGATGTCCCCGGCGACGTTCGCGGGACTGCGTCTTCAGGCGGAACTGCAGGCCGCGCAGGATGCGACGCGGACCGCGGACGACCCGGTCGGGACGGTGACCGTCCGGATGACCGGCCCGGAGGGTCTCGCGGCCCTTCCGGCGCCCGATCCCGGTGACATCTACTTCGATATGGAGGGCGATCCGTACGCGCTGGACGCCGCCGGTCTGGAGTACCTGTTCGGCGCGGTCACCCTCGCGGACGGCGAGGTCTTCCGGGCGTTCTGGGCGCATGATCGGGCGGGGGAGCGGCAGGCGTTCGAGCGTTTCGTCGACTGGGCGACGGAGCGGTTGCGCGCGCACCCCGGCGCGCACATCTACCATTACGCGCCCTACGAGCCGAACGCGTTGCGCCGGCTGGCCGCGCGACACGGTACGCGGGAACGGCAGGTCGACGATCTGCTCGCTGGGCACCGGCTGGTGGATCTCTACGCCGTGGTCCGGCGCAGCCTGCGGATCTCCCAGCCGTCCTACTCGATCAAATACCTCGAACCGCTGTTCCTGCCCGGTGCCCGGCAGGCCGAGGTGAAGAACGCCATCGACAGCATCGTGGCGTACGAGAGCTTCCTGGCACACCGCGCCGCCGGGGAGCTCGCCGCGGCCGACCGCGTCCTCGCTCAGATCGCCGACTACAACCGGATCGACTGCGTGTCGACCCAGCGACTGCACCGCTGGCTGCTGGGCCTGCGGGAGGCCGACGGCGGCACGCCGCGGATCGACCTCGCCGCCCCGACCTCCACAGCCTCCGGCACCGACCCGGTAGACCCCGCCGACGCCGACGCCGACGACGCGCTCGTCGACACCCTCGTCGCGGCTCTTCCCGACGACCCGGCTGACTGGACGGACGACGAGCGGGCGCGCGCCCTGCTCGCCGCGGCCGTCGGATACCACCGGCGTGAGAACAAGCCCGCCTGGTGGTCGTACTTCGCGGCGCTGACCGCCGATCGCGCCACGCTGGAATCGGCCGACGACTGCGCGGTCCCGGTGAGCTGGACCGTTGTCGAGGACTGGGTCGAACCGGCCGGGCGACGGCGGCGGAGTCGTCGACTGCTGCAGGCCCGCGTCGATCCGGACCGTCCGCATCCCTTCGACCGCGGCGAGGCGGTGCGGCTGCTCTACCCGGGACCGCCCGGGGCCGAGGGCGCTACCACCGACGCGGTCGTCGAGCGGGCCGAGCCGCACACGCTGCTGCTGCGGGAGAGCGTCGCCCCCGACGACGTGGCCCGCAGGCCGCCCCTCGCCGTGCTGCCCGGATCGCCGGTGCGTCCGGAACCCAAGCCGGCGGCGATCCGCGACCTCGCCCGCCGGACCGCCGACGCCCTGCCGGACCTGCCTGCGGACCCCGCGTTGGACCTGCTGCGCCGTCGCCCCCCGCGGCTGATCGGCCGGGGCGACCTGCCGGCGCCCGGCGAGCACGACGGAGACCAGATCGCCGCCGTGCTCGCCGCGGTGAGCGCGCTCGACGGCTCCTACCTGGCCGTGCAGGGGCCGCCTGGGGCGGGCAAGACCTACCTCGCCGGCAGGCTTATCCGCCATCTCGTCGAGCAGGGGCGCACGGTCGGGGTCTGCTCGACCAGTCACAAGGCGATCGAGAACGCGATGCTCGCCGCGACCGGCCAGCCGCCGGCGGACCCGAATTCCGCCGACGCCCGGGCCGCGGACGCCGTGCCCGCCTGGCGCCCCGCGGTGCCCGCCGCGAAGAAACAGCGGTCCGGGGCGAAGCCGGCTCAGCCGGCTCCGGGCATATTCCCGCCCTGGGACGGTCCGCGGGATCTGCGGGCACTTGCGGCGTGGCGCCGGGAGCACCCCGAGGGCCACCTGGTCGGGGACACCGCCTGGGCGTTCGCGAACCCGGTGCTGCGTGGTGACCCCTTCGACGTTCTGATCATTGACGAGGCGGGGCAGTTCGCGCTCGCGGATACCCTCGCGGTGGCCGGCGCGGCCCGCAACCTCGTGCTCCTCGGCGATCCGCAGCAACTGCCGCAGGTGGTGGCCGGCCTCCATCCGGACGGCGCGGACGCCTCGGCGCTGTCGCATCTGCTCGGCGACGCCGAGGTGATCCCGCCCGAGTTCGGCTACTTCCTCGATCGGACCCGCCGGCTGCACCCGGCCGTATGCGCGCCGGTGTCGGCGCTGGCGTACCGGGGGCTGCTGCACGCGCATCCGGTGGCCGGGACGCGCGCCGTGGCGGGTGTACCGGCCGGGCTGTACCTGCACGACGTCGAGCATCACGACAACGGCACCCGGTCGGATGAGGAGGTTGCTGTGATCCGTGACATCGTTCGCCACCTGCTCGGTCGTACCCTCGTTGACGGCGGGCCCCCGCGCCCGCTCCTCGGCAGCGACCTGCTCGTCGTCGCCCCCTACAACCGGCAGGTGCGGGCGGTCGAGCACGCGCTGGGCAAGGCGGGCCTGCCCGGGGTGCGGGTCGGGACGGTGGACCGTTTCCAGGGCCAGGAGGCAGCCGTCGTCATCATCTCGCTCACCACGTCCAGCTCGGCCCAGGCGCCGCGGGGGCTGGACTTCCTGCTCTCCCGCAACCGGCTCAACGTCGCGATCTCCCGGGCACAGGTGGCGGCGGCGCTGGTCATGTCACCGGCGCTGCTCGACAGCTCTCCCCGTTCGGTCGCCGAACTTCAGCTCCTCGCCGGGTTAGCCCGGCTGCGTGCCATGGCCCGAACGGACCCGCTCACTGTGCGCTCCCCGATACATTCCTGACACTTTCCTGGTACGTTGCCGGAACCTGATGGGTGGTAGCGATGAAGCCACGGAGTCCACTACGCGCCCGCGGCCCCCAACTCTCATGCAGATATGTAAAGTCCGTTTCGTCGGTATTTGTTTGTGCTTAGGAGTCGAAATGAAATAACTTGCGCGTTTCGAACCCTCCACAGGCCTGTGACCTGCGATGATGCTCTCGATTGCGTATTTGTTACTTCATTACGTCCCCTTATTGTAAAGCCGGTGCTAGGATTCGCGACGTCTGGGCAGGTTGGGGAAGGGGATGCTCATGACTCTTACACTGGCTATTCCTAGCCGTATGCAAACTGTTCTGCCTCGGGCGCTCGCGCGCCTGCGGGCCTCATCGGGTGCACACATTACTTTCGGGGGAATGGTCGCACTCCATTCCCGCACCCTGACCATCACCAACGTGGACGGGCCGGGGCCGGCCGGGCTGATCGGTGTCGAGATCCCAGCCGGGATGGGCATCGGCGGTCAGGTCGTCAAGCATTGCCGGCCGGTCGTCATCAATGATCGAGCTGCCGCGCGAAGATCGCTGCGATCCACCGCCGCGGAGATCGACGACACCGGTCTCGGTGCGATCATGGCGGTGCCGGTATGCGAGGACGGCGCGGTGGCCGCGGTACTGTACGCCGCTCTCGAACCGGATCTGTCATTCGATGAGTCTGCTATTCACGCAGCTATGGCGGTGGCCCGGTTGATGGAACGCGAACTCGGTCTCGTCAGTGGGGGCCGCGGTCGAGGGTGCCGTCCGTACCGGTCCAGGGGCGGGTGCCGGTCGAGGGGCGGGTGCCGGTCCAGGGACGGGGCCCGGTCGAGGGGCGGGTGCCGGTCGAGGGGCGGGTGCGGGTGCCGGTCCAGGGCGGGGTGCCGGCCGTGCGGCCGGGGGCCGTCCCGTTCCCGCGGATGTCGGGTCTGCCCCGGGAGAGCCTGCGGCTGGCCTACCGGGAGCTTCAGGAGGTCACCGAGCATGTCGCCGTCCCGTTCCTGCGCGGTCGCATCGGCGGGGTGTCCGAGCTGCTGCGCGGGCTGCTCGCCGAGGAGACGAAGACGGTCGGACGGCTGACGCTGACCCCGCGCGAGCTGGAGGTGCTTGCCCAGGTCTCGCTGGGATTGTCCAACGTCGAGACGGCCCGCCGGCTGACGGTCTCGCCCGAGACGGTGAAGGCGTACCTGCGCAGCATCATGCGCAAGCTCGGTGTCCGTAACCGCACAGCCGCGGTACACGCCGCGCGCCAGCTGGGAATGCTGCCCTGATCTCAGGGGCCCGCACCGGGCCCCTGCCGGGGGCGTGGCCGTGGCTGCCGGTCTGGCAGTCACGGCCATTCGACCCCGCCGTATATTCCCGGCGCCGGTGTACGAGGATCTCGACCGCGGGTCGATGTGGCCTGCCATCGGTGCCATAGCGGTGTTTTCACGCTGTGCGGGCAGGAGTGGCGGGGCCGCCCGGCCGGCGAGCCGAGGCTCAGGCCGGGCCTGAGGCATTGCCCTACTACCTTCGGGATTGCTCCCGGCATTCCCGCCCACTCCTCCTACGCCGCGGCGGCCGCCTACCCTCGAAGATTCTTCCGGCGGCCCTGCTTTCGGCGGCCGAATATCGATCGTGGCCAGACTCCCGCTACACTTCTGCCTCCGGGCGAGGGTAGTTCGGGACCAGGGTCTCAGGCAGGTCTACTTTCAAGGTGGAAGCTCGGGACTTCCTCGCAGTGCTCCATGCAGTGCTCCATGCAGTGCTCCATGCGGTGCTCCATGCGGTGCTCCATGCCCGGACGCGTGGCCGCTGGCGGCCACCGTCCGGCCGTCACGAGATCCATCGGCACGGGAGATCCTCGAAGGAGCGTCATGCCGTCGTTCGCTGATCCGGCGCAGCAGCGCGAATCCCGCCCCGATCGGGTGACGTATGCCGCGTTGTCGCACGGACGGGACGAGGGGTCGCACGGACGGGACGAGGGCTGGGCCGACCGAGGCCCCGCGCCGACGGGCTCCACCGGCGCACCACCCCGTTCGCTGTTCACAATGGTGGCTGACGCGGCCGTCGTGTACCGGGGAAGGGTACTCGCCGCTGCCTGCCTGCTGGTGGTCGTGCTGCTGCCGTGGAATGCCGGAATCTACGACCAGCTTGCCACCGGTGGTTTCTACGCACCGGGCGATCCGTCGACGCGGGCCGAGCGGCTGCTCGACGAGGAGTTCCCGGACGCGCCCCCCGACGTCGCCATCATGCTGACGTCGGCCCCGGGTATCGACGGGCCGATCGCCGCCCGCCTGGGCCGGGAGCTCACCGGGCGGATTGCCGCGGAGCCGGGGGTGACCTCGGTGCTGTCGTACTGGCCGGGCGGGCCCAACGAGGCGAGCCCGCTGCTGCGTGCGAAGGACGGCCGGTCGGCCCTGATCGTGTTCCGGCTCACCGGTTCCGAGGACCACATCCAGCACCGCCTGAACGCCCTGCACGACCGGTACGCCCACGACGGCCCGGGGGTCCAGGTCCGGTTCGGCGGGGCGTCCGCGGTCATGCGTGACGTGACCGAGCGCAGCCGTGTCGACCTGGCGCACGGTGAGCAGATCTCCGCTCCGTTGGTGTTCCTCGTGCTGCTCTACGCCTTCGGCACGGTCCCGGCTGCCCTGCTTCCGGTCCTGGTCGGCGTGGTGTCGGTGGTGTCGAGTCTCGCGCTGCTGCGGCTGGCGGCCCCGCTCACTGACGTGTCGGTCTTCTCGGTGAACCTGACGACCGCCCTTGGATTCGGTCTCGCGGTCGATTACAGCCTGTTCATCCTGCGACGTTTTCGGGACGAACAGGACCGCGGGCTGCTCCCGGCGGCGGCGCTGCGCCGGACGCTGGAGACCGCCGGGCGCACGGTGTTCTTCTCCGGGGTGACGGTGGCGCTGTCCCTGACGGCCGCGCTGGTCTTCCCGATCTATTACCTGCGTTCGTTCGCCTTCGCCGGCATCATCGTCGTCGTCGCCTCGGAGGTGGCCGCACTGCTCGTGCTGCCCGCGGCGCTGATGGTCCTCGGTGACCGCATTGAGCGCGGCAACGTCCGGCTGGCGTTGTCACGCCTGAGACGTTCGGGGTCACGCCCGAGGCGCTCGGGTCGCCGGCGGTCCGGCGGCCACCGCGTGGGGGCCGCGGCGGCTGGCCGCGGCTGGTCGGCGCTGGCGCGGCGGGTCATGCGCCACCCGGTGTTCTTCGGTGGGGCCGCGATCTTCGTGTTGGTGCTGTGTGCCGCGCCGCTGCGCCACCTCAACCTCGCGCTGGCCGACGACACGGTCCTGCCGGCGACCGCGGAGGCTCACGTCGTCAATGACGCGATGCGGGAGGACTTCGTCGTCTGCCTGCCCTGCCAGATTCCGATCGTGGTGCCCGGAGTGGACGCGCGGGACCCGGGGAACGCCGAGAAGCTGACCGACTACGCGACCCGGCTGTCCGCGCTGCCGGGTGTTGCCCGCATCGACACCGTCACCGGCAGCTTCCTGCGGGGCGAGCGGGTCGGTGCGGTGCCGAAGACTCCGATGAGGTACGTCGGAACGCATCGCGGCGCCTGGCTGTCGGTGTGGCAGACCGACAGGTCTCCGCTGTCCGAGCCGGCGAAGGACCTGGTCCGGAGGCTGCAGGCGACACCGGCGCCGTTCGGCGTCCTCATCGGCGGACTCGCGCCACACTTCCTCGACACCTCGCATTCCATCAAGCGGAGTCTGCTACCGGCCTTCGCCGTCGTGATGACGGCGACCTTCATCCTGCTGTTCCTGTTCACCGGCAGCGTGCTCCTTCCGCTGAAGGCGATGTTCCTCAACACGCTGAATCTCGCCGCCACCGTCGGGCTGCTGGCGTTCGTCTTCCAGGACGGGCACCTGACCGGTCTGGTCGGCGACTTCCAGGTGTCGGGCACGCTGGAGATGACCAGCCCGGTCCTGATGTTCTTCATCGCGTTCGGGCTCAGCATGGACTACGAGATCTTCCTGCTCGCCCGCATCCGCGAGGAGTACCTGCGGACGGGAGACAAACACGATTCCGTCGCCCGTGGGCTGGGGGCGACCGGTCCACTGATCACGAGTGTGGCGCTCGCTCTCGTCGTGGTCATGGTCGCGTTGTCCGCATCGGACATCAGCATGATCAAACTGGTGGGTGTCGGGCTGACCGTGTCGATCGTGCTCGACGTGACCCTCGTCCGAGCGATCCTCGTCCCGGCGTTCATGGCCCTGGCGGGCGACTACAACTGGTGGGCTCCCGAGCCGTTGCGCCGTCTGCACGCGCGGTTCAGCCTGCGGGAGGACGGCGACGAAGCGGCCTCGCGCGCGGGGGACCTCGGGCTCGGGGGACCCCCCGACCCCGGCAACCGCATGACGACGAAGATCACTTATCGGCGGGGGTGGGGGGAACCCACCCGCTGGACCCGGCCTCCGGCCGGGCCGGCCCCGACCTGGCACTACTACCTGCGCCCGCGGCGGCGCGCGGACGGTGGGCCCTTACCGGCCATGATGGGTATCCGGGGTTTCGCACTCGACGGCATCCGCGTCGAAAGCTCATAGTACTCC
>NZ_CDWTMG010000175.1:0-10249 GCF_977945845.1 Frankia sp. CcMO1 | reverse complement strand
GCCGATGGGTGTGCCGGCGAGTTCGCCGTCGCCGCCGGCGGGTCCCCAGCGGGTGCTGCCGGTGTGTAGGTCGAGGCCGATCATCCCGCGGGGGAGCGGGCAGCTGCCGACGATCAGGGTGTCCCCGGCGATGAGGGGGGTCGCGTGCCCGACCAGGGTCTGGTAGGGGGCCAGGTCGTGTCGTTCCCAGCGCAGTTCGCCGGTCGCCGCGTCCAGCGCGCGCAGGTGTGAGAGGTCACCGACCACGACCAGCCCGCCGGCCACCACCGGGTCGGTCCAGGCGAACAACCGCAGCGGGTCGGGGGAAGGTACCCGCCAGCGTTCCGTCCCGGTGGCACGGTCCAGGCTCACCACGTCGCCGACCACCTCGACGGCGATCACCGAATCGGCGAAGACCGCCGGGGTGCCTTTGACTGAGGAACCCAGCTCGGCCAGCCAGCGGTGGGAACCGTCCGCGAGGGTGAGCAGTTCGACGGCTCCGGCGGGGCGGTCCTCGTGCCTGACCCCGATGATTACTTCGTCGCCGTCGAGGCGGGCCGGGGCCCGGTGCCCGGCCCCGGTCAGCTGGTGGCGCCAGCGCACCACTGCCGTGGCGGCGTGCGGTGGGTGGCGGGGCGGGTCGGGTATCTCGAAGGTGGACCGTTCCAGGCCTGTGGGTGCCACCGCCCGGGTATGCAGGGTGATTTTCTGCCCGTCCCAAGTGACGACCCGGAACGACGGGGGGGTGTAGTCCAGCGACCCGAATAGCGCGGTCGGGGTGCTCACGTGCAGGGTGCCGTCGACCTCGACCACCCGGGAGACGTGCCGGTGCCCGGAGAACGTCGCGGCGGGGGGGCGTGGCAGCCCGTCCAGGACGGAACGCCACGGCTGGTCGTGGGACAGCAGGATCCACGGGGTTTGCGGCGGGATCGATGCCAGGTCGGCGCGTAGCCAGGCGTCCTGCGCCTCGTGGTCGAGCCCGAGTTCGTGGGTGAGCCAGTCCAGCGCGACCACGTGCAGCCCGGGCAGATCGAACGAGTACCAGCGCGGGCCCAGGTTACGTTCGTAGCCGGCGGGATCGGCGGAATGCATGAGGTAGCCGGTGCGGGTGATCCGCATGTCGAACAGCCCGGGGTTGTTCGCGATGTGGTCGTGGTTGCCGGGCAGCAGGTGTACCGGCAGCGGGCTGGTGCTCACCGTCCCGCGCAGCAACTCGAACTCCTCATCGCTGCCGAAATCGGTGAGGTCACCGGTCACGATCACCGATGACACCTCCCCGGCGCGTTCCGTGACCCTCGCGAGGAACTCCGACAACGCCTGCGCCGACCCCAGCTCCGCCGGCCGTGAGAACAGCGTGTGGTCCAGTGCCGGATCGCGGAGGTGGAGGTCGGAGACGTGCACGAACCGGTACGGGAAGGCAACCGGGACGGGGGTGAGGGTGAACGTCACCGACTCCTCGGCGGCCGGGGCGAACCAGCGGTCGGCGGCATAGCCGGCGGGGCGGGTAAGGAACACGAACGGCCCCGCCGCGGCCAGCGAGAACGTCCCGTCCGTCGCGCTGGTGGTGACCGTACGGCCGTCGCTGACGAGCACACCGGGACAGGCCCGCCCGTCGGCGGTGACGACACGTCCACGCATGAAGATAGCCTTTCTCGAGATCAGACGCGGAGATACGAGCTACGACACTCGGTGAGGACGTCGCCGACCTCAAGAAGAGCTCGTTATGGCCACAATGGATTACTCCAGGCGCAGCGGCCATCGGGGGCGACAACGGTAACGCGGCAGTACTTGCCACTAAAGGCACTGAGATCAAATGTGGCTGATGTAATCTGCTCATGAGGGGTCGGGAGCTGTTGTTGCATGTTCAGCCACTGGTCTCCGCCGCCGGCGAGCACGATTGCGCGTGCCGGGCTGGTATGGACGTCAAGCTGGTTGCCGCGAACCGACATCGCGGTGATTTCTGGACCCTGGGTCGCATAGTAGGACCCTGCCTTTAGCGATTGGAGGATCGCGTCCGGGCTGTTGCGCTCGGCTCGTACTTGTAGCCAGCCTCCACCGTGGCTGTCGGGGTGCTCAAAGTGGGCGTCGTCGCTGGCGTCGACGAAGAGTCGGTGGCCGGCTTCGAGTAGGCCGTCGTAAAAGTAGCTGCCGTCAGCACCGTGCGGCAACATGGTGGCCATGCTGTGGTTGTAGATCTCGACTGCGTCGACTGCATGAAGCCCAGAAATTGTGTCGGCGGCACCGAGCGGTAGGTTGTTGAGCCCGGGGTGTAGCAGCACCAGAAATGCTCCGGCATCTTTGGCACGCATGATGGCGTCGACGTGGGCGGCGGGGCTGTCGTCCGGCGGTGGGGCGAAGTCCAGTGGGAGCCCTGCGGCGGTAACCCAATAGCAGTGACGGTCGGTCCAGGCGGCGGAGCTTAGTTCCGCACCGACGATCGCGGTGAACTCCTCGGAGGAGAACGCCGTGGTGTCGGCTAGTCGCCAGTCGTAGGTGGCCTCATAGTGGTCGGAAAGCACGATCCAGTCGTGGCCGGCGGCCTGGTATGTAGCTATTACTTCTTCGACGCTCAGAAGTCCGTCCGAGTCGGTCGAGTGGCAGTGCAACTGCCCGCGGTATAGCTGTCCGGGCTGGGTCCAGGCGCGCAGTGCGGTATCGACGTCGTGAGAGGACTGCACTGTTGAATGGCCCGCTGCTAGCATGTCGCTGCTCCAAGGTTGGCGGCTTGGGTTGGGTCGTTGAAGCTAGTCTTCGGGTAGGTGATCGAACCGAGGGCGAGCAGCAAAAGATCTTGAGTTAGAGCGATCTTTGCTGCCTGGGGGCCCTGGGACCCAGGACTCAGGCACGCATGGACGACCGTGGCGGCCCCCGCACCAGTTCGGCAAGGGTGCCAGGTGGCGCGTCAGCAACGCTCGCCATGCCGGCCTCACTGGGCCTGATCGTCACGTCCACGAACCTAGCCGCACGGAACAATGTTCCAATGAACGATGGATGGACATTTCCTGTCAAGGATGTATCGAAACTTCGTTTCACGCCTGCTTCTCGCGCAGCGACGGGGGCCGGACCCGCGGGTCTGCGAGCGTGTCAGCTGGGTAGGGGCCCGGGGACCCGAACCCCTGGCTTCCTCTGGCTTCCTCCCTGCCGGCAGAACAGGTCGGCCAGGTCGATCGCAGTCGGCTCGCCCTCCTCATCGAGCATCCGGGCCCGCACGACCGCCGCGCTGATAGCGAACAGTTCGGCGCCGATGTCGACGAGACGCCCGAGGAACGCCTGCTTCTTCTCCAGTCCGCCCTGCCAGCGAGCCATCCCGTAGAAGGTCGACCAAGGCTTCGGAGTCGAAATGAAATAACTTGCGCGTTTCGAACCCTCCACAGGCCTGTGACCTGCGATGATGCTCTCGATCACGTATTTGTTACTTCATTACGTCCCCTTAGCGCCGCTGCGATTCGCGCCGGCGGCGGTCCAGATAGATCGACGCGATGAGTGCGGCCGCTACAATGATCTGGTACCAGTAGGATTGTGTTCCGAGGATCACCAGTCCGTTTTGGAGCACCGCAGGAATGCTAACGCCGATGACGGTGCCGAGCATGGTTCCGCGACCCCCGTAGAGGCTGGCGCCGCCGAGGGCTACCGCGGTGATGGCGGCGAGGGCGTCGTTGCCGTGTCCACCGATGCTTGTCGTGCCGAAGCGAGCCGCGTCAAGGAATCCGGCCGCGCCGGCCAGTGCTCCGACGATCGCGTACACGGCAACGATGTGTCGGGTTACGTGGATACCTACCCGGCGGGCGGCTTCGGGATTGCTACCTATCGCGTAGGTGAGCTGGCCGAACCGGCTCTTTGCCAGTTGCACGCCGCCGATGACCGCGATGATGACAGCGATCGCCACCAGGATCGGCACGCCAGCGACCTTGTCGATGCTGACGAACGTTGACAGTGTGGAGGGGATCGCCGTCAGATCGTTGCCCTTGGCGACCAACTGCGCCGCGCCAAGGGCGGCGCCGAGCGTGGCCAGCGTGACAATGAACGGCGACAGCCGGAGCGTGGCGACGAGCGTGCCGTTGAGCAGACCCCAGGCTACTCCGGCGGCGACGGCAACGGCCGCGCCGAGCAGTGCCGTGCCCGCATTGTCCGTGCCAACTCCCTCCATTGCCTTGACGGCAAGCACCTCGCTGAAGACCAGAACACTGCCGATCGACAGATCGAACATGCCCATGATCGTCACGTAGGTGACGCCGACGGACAGCACGAGGAGAACCGCAGCGTCACGCGCGAGGTTTTCAAGGTTTCCGCTGGTCGCGAAGTTGTTCGGCTTCGCAATCGCGAAAGCAGCAAGCAGGACGAACAACACCGCGAGGACGACCGTCTCCTGGCTGTGGACCACCGCGCCCACCGAGGTTGTGTGCCGGCGCGAGCCACCGTTACCGGTCGGCGGCACGGCCCGCCGGGGTTCTTCGCGGGCGTTCCGTGATGTGACGGTAGCTGTTCGGTCGTTTAGTTCGGTCACGTGCTGCTCGCCTCATCGTCGATGGTGGCCGTTCGCGGGTCGTTCACCGTGGATGCGCCGGTCATGTCCGCGACGAGTCGTTCTGTCGCCGCTTCTTCAATCGATATATCCGATACCCGCCGGCCAAGCCGCAGCACGGTGATCCGATCGCACACCGTCAGCACGTCGGGCATGTTGTGGCTGATGAGCACCACCGCGATTCCGCTGTCCCGGACCCGGCGGATGAGCTGCAGGACCTGCCTGGTCTGGACCACACCCAACGCGGCCGTGGGCTCGTCGAGCAGCAGCACGGTGTGCGCCCAGAACGCCGAGCGGGCGACGGCTACGCCCTGGCGCTGGCCGCCGGAGTACGACGCGATCGGGCCGGTGACATCTTTGATCTGAACGCCGAGCCGTTCGAAGGCCTCGCTCGCTTCGCGACGCATTCCGCTGCGGTCAAGCCAACCGAGCCATCCCAGTGGCCCGGTGCGTCGGCGTTCCCGGCCGAGGAACAGATTGCTCGCCGCGTCCAGATCAGGAGCGAGGGCGAGATCCTGGAAGACTGTTTCGATACCGGCAGCGTGCGCGGCCACCGGCGTCGCCAAGGTCGTGGGTTCGCCGTGTAGGAGAAGCTCACCGGAGTCGGGCTGTTCGGCACCGGAGAGGATCTTGACGAGAGTGCTCTTCCCCGCCCCGTTGTCGCCGATGAGTCCGACAACCGTGGCCAACGGCACCACCAGGTCAACGCCCCGCAAGGCTTCGACGTGACCGTAACGTTTGGTTATCCCGCGTACCTCCAGGACAGGTGCCTGGGCCTGTGATGGAGGGCTGCTGCCCTGGAGGTCCTGGACGCTCACGACGCCGCCCCGGCCGCCATCGCTCCGGTCGAAGATAACGCGGCCCACAACGTTAGTTGTCGCGCAAACGAGCCAAAGAAATCGTTGGTCAGCAGCCGGCAAATTTCTGACATGGATCGGTCTCCGTCGGAATGGCGGTGGGCTGTCGCGGCAACTCAGGGGACGTAATGAAGTAACAAATACGTGATCGAGAGCATCATCGCAGGTCACAGGCCTGTGGAGGGTTCGAAACGCGCAAGTTATTTCATTTCGACTCCTCAGCAGTGTTCGTTCATGACGTATTTCTGCAGGCCCGGGTCGCTTACGTTATCCTTCGTGAGTTCGAACGGCGGTGTTGAGATAGTCTTCGTCACCGGTTTCCCGGTGATCGCGTTGAACGCCTGCTCGGCCACGGCGGTGCCCTGATCGCGCAAAGTTATACCCAGTATCCCGTGCAGGCTTCCATTCTTGAGATCATTGATGCCGATTGGATCGGAGTCCATCTGGAGAGCGATCACCTTCCCGGTAACTCCGCGCTCACGCAGTGCCTGGGCCATGCCGTTCGACATGGGATAAAACGAACCGACGATGCCCAGCAGGTCGGGGTGCGCGGACAGGATCGCGCTCGCTGTCGCGGCCCCCGTTGCCGCATCAATTTGACTCACGATCGTCGGCGTGAGTAGATGCAGATTGGGGTACTTCTTAATCTGGGCTTCGAAACTCTTCTGTCGTGCGTCCGTAATGGCACTTCCACCTGGCTTGAAGCCGATGTAGGCGACATCCCCCGTACGCCCATTCGCCAGCCGCGCCAGAAGGTCGGCCGTCTTCGCCGCCTGTTCGAAGTAGTTTGAGCCGATTACGCTCGTCAAAAAGCTGTCGTCGGCGATCCAGTTAGCAACGGTAATTACCTTTATTCCCTGCGTAGCGGCACGTTTCAGGGGCATAGTAATACCCTTTGTGTCCGCCGCCGAAACAACAAGGACATCGGGATGCGCCGCAATAGCAGCGTTGAGGAGCGGCGTCTGCGCAGCGGCCGAGAATTCTGGAGAATATTGCGCGGTGAATCTCATCCCGTACCGCGAAGCTTGTTCCTGCGCCCCGCAGGCGACAGAGATGTAGGCGCCGTTGCGGACGGGCGCCACATAGATAATCGACTTACCCGCCGCGGATGTAGAAGATGCTGGGGATGTGGACGATGTACCCCCATTCGACGAGCATGCGGCGAGCGCCGCGGCGCAGAGTACCGCAAGCGCGGTCGCAAGTCTTTTCCGTCTTGCCGTCATGACTACTCCAGTATTCCTGCGTGAATAAGAAGTCGAAATAGAGTGGGGCGAATCAGTAGCAGCGTTCCTCAAAAGTGTTCCTCAAGAGCGTCCGCGGTCAGAGTTTGAGCGATGCGAGCATGGTCGGTGGCGCGTCAGCAACGCTCGCCACGCCGGTCTCACTGGGCCTGATCGTCACATTCACGAACCTAGCCGCACGGAACAACGTTCCAATGAACGGTGGATGGACATTTCCTATCAAGGACGTATAGAAACTTCGTTTCACGCCTGCTTCTCGAGCAGCGACGGGGGCCGGACCCGCGGGTCTGCGAGCGTGCCAGCTTGGTAGGGGACCCCAGGGATCTGCCGGAAAATAACCTCAGAATTTGATGTTGCCCTTGTCGATCAGGTTGGTGTGGATCACGGTGACCAGCAGCCGGTCAGACAGCGACAGGGGACCGCGGCGCAGGACGTGGTACCGGGCATGTTTGTGGTGCAGGCTGACCGGCGGGTGATCGAGCAGGTACTGCTCGACTCTGGCCAGCAAGGCGGTGAAGGCAGGGCCTTCCAGTCCGGTGAGTGTGGGGTGGTGCAGCCAGCTCGTGGGCGGTCAGCCCGGTGCGGGTGGTGGTCGCACCGATCGTGTTGACGACAACGTCGTGGCTGGTCAGCGGGCGCCCACCCCAGTTGACGCTGATCCAGGAGAACAGTCGGTGCTCGATACTGTTCCATTTCGATGTTCCTGGCGGAAAATGGCAGACTGTCACCTCCAGACCAGCCGTGTGAGCGAAGGTGGCCAGCTCACTTTTCGGGAGGCCTTGACACCAGCCGGCATGATCACACGATGCGCGCGCGTGGTCAGCCCGTGGCGAGCAGGTCGACGGCCGGTCGAGTCGGGACCGCCTGCTGCCGCTCCGCGGCGAGGAACGGCCCTTCGCCGCTCGGGTCCATCACGCCGGACTCGGCCCAGCTGAAGCGGCCCGCGAGCACCTCCTGCGCCGCCGTGTAGTTGCGGGCGTCGTCGTTGCGCCACAGCGCCGCGAAGGACGCCTCGACCCGGCGTCGCGCCTGCCGGCAGAACAGGTCGGCCAGGTCGATCGCAGTCGGCTCGCCCTCCTCATCGAGCATCCGGGCCCGCACGACCGCCGCGCTGATAGCGAACAGTTCGGCGCCGATGTCGACGAGACGCCCGAGGAACGCCTGCTTCTTCTCCAGTCCGCCCTGCCAGCGAGCCATCCCGTAGAAGGTCGACCGGGCGAGCTTGCGCGCCGAGCGCTCCACGAAACGCAGGTGCGTGCCGAGCCGACCGAATTCGAGGAACGATCGCGGCGACGTCCCGCTGCCGACGGCGAGGCCGGGCAGCCAGCGGCCGTAGAAGGCAGCCGCCCGTCCGGCGCCGCGGGCCTTCGCCGCGACCGACGCGTCCGGGGAAATGATGTCACCGGCCACCGAGAGGTGGGTGTCCACGGCCTCCCGCGCGATGAGCAACCGCATGATCTCGGTGGAGCCTTCGAAGATCCGGTTGATGCGCAGGTCGCGTAGCATCTGCTCGGCCGGTACCGGTCGTTCCCCCCGGTTGGCCAGGGACTGGGCGGTCTCGTACCCACGACCGCCGCGGATCTGGACCAGCTCGTCGGCGATCAGCCAGGCCATCTCGCTAGCATACAGCTTGGCCAGGGCAGCCTCGATCCGGATGTCCCCGCGTCCCTCATCGGCCATCAGGCCGGACAGTTCCAGCATCGCCTCCAGCCCGAACGTGGTGGCGGCCATGAACGCGATCTTCTGGGCGATGGCGTCGTGCTGGCCGATGGGCCGACCCCACTGGACGCGGTCCCGCGACCATTCCCGGGCGATGCGCAGCGCGTACTTGGCGCCGCCCACACAGGTCGCCGGCAGGGCGAGGCGGCCGGTGTTCAGCGTCGTCAGGGCAATCTTGAGCCCCTCGCCTTCCCGCCCGAGGCGGTCCGCGGCCGGGACCCGGACCCGCTCGAAGCTGGTCACCCCGTTCTCGATGCCGCGCAGACCCATGAACTCGTTGCGGTGCTCCACCTTCACGCCGGGTGCGTGGGCATCGACGATGAAACACGTGATGCCACCGCGATGACCGGCCGAGCGCGGGACGACCGCCATGACCACCAGCCGATCGGCGATCACACCGTTGGTGGTCCACAGCTTGCGGCCGCTCAGCTCGTAGGCGGCGCCGCCCTCGACCGGCACCGCCTGGCTGCTCATCCGGGCCGGGTCGCTGCCCACGTCGGGCTCGGTCAGCAGGAACGCGCTGATCTCCTCGCGGGCCACCTTCGGTAGATACGTCCGCTTCTGCTCCTCGGTACCGAACCCCAGGACCGGCTCGGCCACGCCGATCGACTGGTGCGCCGAGAGCAGCGTGGGCAGGCTCGCATGCCACGAGCTGGACAGTTCAAGCGCCCGGTTGTAGTAAACGGTGGTCAACCCGAGTCCGCCGTACTCCTCGGGGATCTTCATGCCGAGGGCGCCTATCCGCCGCAGCCCGTCGATCACCTGCCCAGGTAGCCGCCCGTCCCGCTCGATCTGCAACGGGTCCACCGTCTCCCGCAGGAACGACTCGAGCTGGGCCAGGAACGCCTCCCCCCGCTGCCGGTCGCCCTCCTTCGGCCGCGGGTGCGGGGAGATCAGATCGAGCCGGAGATGACCGAGGAAAAGCTCCTTGCCAAACGAGGGAAGCCGCCACTCGGCCTCCCGGGCCGCCTCGGCGACCCTGCGCGCCTCCCGTTCTCCCACCTGCGCCATCTCTCGCCTCCCCGTCCGTGAGCGGTATCCCGTCCGTCAGCGGTATGCAGTCCCTACCTACCCGTACTCCTTACCCGCACCGCGCCCATCCGCACGAGCTGGCACGCACACTCAGGCCGCGATCGTCCACGTGCCGTTAGCGTCCGTACCGGCCCCCGCACCGGCCCCCGCACCGATCTCCGCACCGATCAATGTCGACTTCCATCTGATCGCCCCCTGCCGGCGAATTTGGGGGACCTGAGCACGGTCTGCGGTCCCTGGACCGTGACTGGCTCCCCCAAATTCGACCGCCGCGCGATCATGAGGACCCGAACTCGCGAACGTTGGTAGTCACCGCGTCCGCGACGCGACCTCTCACTGCGGGGGCGGAGGTCGCGGAACAGTAGCACCAGTGTGCCGGGCTGCCGCAGGACATCCACGAGGGTAGATCGGGACGGCATGTACACGCCGAGCACCTCAACGAGCCGTTTACTCGAATGTCTCGCCCGGACGACCGGACGGCTGTCCAGGGCGGCGGGCGCGGCGCTGCCCGGGCACTCGACGTCCAGCCCGCGCGGCGCGGCCGATGTCGGCCCGCGCACAAGGCTTGCAGATGTTGCGTTTGTTTCGGATGATGCAGTTGGGAACCGTGAATGTTGATGGAGCTGGCAGAGATGCCGGGCAGAGATGCCCGGCCAGGTTGACGGCGCGACCGGGCGACCGGACCCCGATCTGATCGGCACCCACCGGCGGATCAAGTTTCGCGACCTCCACAAGTACAGAAGCCGCGACGATCTGGCGCGGCGGCGCGAGGCCGACAACCTGACCGAGCTGACCCAGCAACTAGTACTCCAGTGACAGTGGCCGACGTGTGGTCTCTGTGTGGGGTGGCGGCGTGGCGTCCGAACGGGTGCGGCCACCGTGTGATTCTCCGTAGTTTG
>NZ_CDWTMG010000174.1:0-10259 GCF_977945845.1 Frankia sp. CcMO1 | reverse complement strand
TGAATGTTTACCCTTGGCCGGGCGAACAACGGCGTCATCCATCCGTGGAACTCCGGCTTCGCCGGTATCGGCGTGTCCGTGCAGAAGGCCGAGAGCAGGAAGTGCACGAGATGGCTGGTCGGTCGGGAGGGCGCGGGGTTGGCGAGCCCGCCCTCGATGGTGGCGACCACCGCGTCCGCCGCGAGCTCCCGATCGGGTTCGGGCACGAAGTCGTGCACCGCGGCGAGCGCGAGCCCGTGCAGCCAGTCGTGCAGCCGCTCGTGGTACTCCATGACCGGCGCGGCGTGCGGGGCGCGTTCGGCGACACAGGGATGCAGCGTGCGGCGCCGCTCGACCGAGTCCAGGGCGAGGAAGAGCTTCGCCGCCGGGTCTCCGGGCAACGCGGCGATCCGGTCGACCTCAACGTCGAGCAGCCGGTTCAGCACCGCCGCGAAGGCATGGTCCTTCGACCGGAAATACCAGTAGACGGAGCCCGGCTCGATGCCGGCGGAACGGGCGATCTCCGCGATGGACGTCCCGGCGAACCCGCGGGCCAGGAACTGCTCCTCGGCGACGGTGAGCAACGCATCGATCCGTTCCTCGCGGGGAACCTCCTGGCGGTTGCGTGGCACCTGATCAGCGTAACGACTCCCATGGTGGGGCAGGAGGAAATCGATGCCCAGTAGTGGTAGCTCCCGTGCGGTACGGCGGCGCCCGGTGGCGCCGCCCCGGGCGCCGGCATGATCGGAATCGTGTCCCGGTGTCGGTGGGTGCATTCCGGCCGGGCCCGGGTAGCGGAGTCCGGTGGACGTCTCGGGCGGATGTGTCCTGCTCACCGCCTTTTTCTTGATTCCGATTCGAGAGAGCTGTGAGAGTGAATCTCAGCTCTCTGGGGACGTAATGAAGTAACAAATACGTGATCGAGAGCATCATCGCAGGTCACAGGCCTGTGGAGGGTTCGAAACGCGCAAGTTATTTCATTTCGACTCCTCTACGTCGCTGGAAGGACCATCATGTCCGATATCAGGACCACCAAGAGCCTCGAAGCCCTGTCCGCCTCCCTTAATCGCGCGCTTGCGGGGGCCCGCGCCCCCCAGGTCGTGGCCGCCCGCCGGGCCCAGATGCGACAGACCGCCGGTATGACGCCGGACGGGTCCGACCTCGCCGGCACCGGCCGGCGAGCCGACCGGACGCAGGCCTTGGTCGAGACGCTGGCCTCGCGCCGGCGGACGAATATGTTGATCGGCACGCTCGACCGGCTGCGCAGACCCGCCACCGGGTGGCGTGCGGCCGGCCGCGTGACACCCTGACTCCGGGCCGACCGGGTCTCCTGCCGAACCGCTCAGTACCGTTTCGGCACCGCATCCCTTCGATCCCGATGGTCACCGACCGGACCGGTTCATCTGCTGGGCGCCGGGGGCGCCGCCGGAGAATCAGAGGAATTCATGATGAGTACGGCGGCGACATCCAGCGGTGCCGAATCCAGCGGTGCCGAATCCAGTTCCCCGCCGTCCCCGTCGGCGCTGCGCCGGGCGCTGCGCCGGGCCCGGGACGGCGCCACGCTCGATGTGGTGGAGGCCACCATTCTGCTGGCCGCGCGCGGCGACGACCTCGCGGACCTGTGCCGGTCGGCGGCCCGGGCCCGCGACGCGGGTCTGGCGTCGATCGGGCGGCCGGGTGTCGTCACCTACTCGCCGAAGGTGTTCATCCCGTTGACCCGGTTGTGCCGGGACCGCTGCCACTACTGCACCTTCGCCACCGTGCCGCACCGGTTGCCCGCCCCCTACCTCACGGTGGACGAGGTGCTCGGCATCGCCCGGGCGGGCGCCGCGGCGGGCTGCGCCGAGGCGCTGTTCACGCTTGGTGATCGCCCCGAGGGCCGGTGGCCGGCGGCCCGGGAGTGGCTCGACGCCCACGGCTACGACTCGACGCTGGGCTACCTGCGTGCCGTCGCGATCGCCGTGCTGGAGGAGACTGGTCTGCTTCCGCACCTCAACCCAGGTGTGCTGAGCTGGGTGGAACTCGCCCGGCTCAAGCCGGTGGCCCCGTCGATGGGGATGATGCTGGAGACGACCGCGACCCGCCTGTGGTCGGAGCCGGGCGGGGCGCACTACGGGTCACCCGACAAGGACCCGGCCGTCCGCCTGCGGGTCCTCACCGACGCCGGGCGGCTGTCGATCCCGTTCACGACCGGCCTGCTGCTCGGCATCGGGGAGACCCGGGCGGAGCGGGCCGAGACGATCTTCGAGCTTCGAGGTCTGGCCCGCCGCTACGGGTCGATCCAGGAGGTGATCGTCCAGAATTTCCGCGCCAAGGACGACACCGCGATGCGCTCCGCGCCCGACGTCGGTGCCGAGGAGTTGGCCGCGGCCGTCGCGGTCACCCGGCTGGTGCTGGGCCCCACGACGCGGGTGCAGGCTCCGCCGAACCTCGTTGACACCGCGGAGTGCGCCCTGCTGCTTTCGGCCGGCATCGACGACTGGGGCGGCGTCTCCCCGGTCACCCCCGACCACGTCAACCCCGAGCGGCCCTGGCCGGACCTGGACGTCCTGCGTGCCGTGACGGCGCAGGCCGGGTTCACGCTGCGGCCCCGGCTCACCGTCTACCCCTCCCATCTCGGTGAACCATGGATCGACCCGCGCCTGGCCGGGCACGTCGGGGCGTTGGCCGGCGCGGACGGCCTGCTCGCCGACGGTGTGTTCCCGGCCGCCCGCCCCTGGCAGGAGCCCGACGGCGGACTCGCTGACACCGGCCGCACCGATCTGCACGCCGCGGTCGACACGGTCGGGCGCCGCAGCGAGAAACGGGCGGACTTCGGCACGGTCTACGGTGACTGGGAGTCGCTTCGTGCCCAGGTCAGCGCGGCCGGGACGGGGGTCGACGGAGTCGTCGGCACGGGCAGCCGGGCCATCGCGAGCCGGGCCGGCGCGGTTGCTGGTGCCGGTGCCATGCGGCGGATCGGCCCCGACATGCTCGCCGCCCTGCGCCACGCCGGGTCCGATCCGGCCGGGATCACCGACGACGAGGCGCTGACCCTGTTCAGCGCGGACGGCGCCGCCCTGGAGGAGCTCTGCGCGCTCGCGGACGGATTGCGCCGCGACGTCGTGGGCGAGGACGTCACCTACGTCGTCAACCGCAACATCAACTTCACTAATGTCTGCTACACCGGATGCCGGTTCTGCGCGTTCGCGCAACGCCGTGGGGACGCCGACGCCTACACGCTGTCTCTGGACGAGGTGGGCAGCCGGGCGGCGCAGGCCTGGGCGGTCGGCGCGACCGAGGTCTGCGTCCAGGGCGGGATCCATCCCGATCTACCGGGCACCGCGTACTTCGATCTCGCCCGTGAGATCAAGCGGCAGGCGCCGGGGCTGCATCTGCACGCCTACTCGCCGATGGAGGTTCTCAACGGCGTCACCCGCACCGGCATGTCGATTGGCGACTGGCTCACCGCGGCCCGCGAGGCCGGCGTCGACACGATCCCCGGCACCGCGGCGGAGATCCTCGACGACGATGTCCGCTGGGTGCTGACGAAGGGCAAGCTGCCCGCGGCGAGCTGGGTCGAGGTGGTGACCACCGCGCACCGGGTCGGCCTGCGTTCCTCGGCCACGATGATGTACGGGCACGTGGACACCCCCGCACACTGGGTGGCCCATCTGCGCCTGCTACGGCGCATCCAGGACTCCACCGGCGGCTTCACCGAGTTCGTGGCCCTCCCCTTCGTCCATCACAGCTCGCCGATCTACCTGGCCGGTGTCGCCCGTCCCGGCCCCACCCGCCAGGAGAACCGGGCCGTGCACGCGATGGCGCGCATTCTGCTGCACGGTTCGATCGACAACATCCAGTGCTCCTGGGTCAAGCTCGGGGTGGAGGGCTGTCGGGCCGTGCTCGCTGGTGGGGCGAACGACATAGGCGGCACGCTGATGGAGGAGACGATCAGTCGGATGGCCGGCTCGCAGCACGGCTCGCGGCGTTCCGTGGCCGAACTCGAGGAGGTGGCCGCGGGGGCGGGTCGTCCCGCTCGGCAACGCACCACCACGTATGGCCGGATCCCTGACGAGCGCTTTCGCGCTGCCCGGGGCCGCACCGTCCGGGCCATGCTGCCGGTGGTGTCCTGACACCCGCCAAGTCCTGATCATCAAAAACTACTCTCCGTATCCGAATGGGCTGGGGTTGCCGAGTCTGGTAGCTGATCGGTCTACGTTCGCGGCGGTTGCCCGAGCTCAGACCCTCCCCTTTTAGGGGTGTATGCCCTTTAGGTCTGGGCGGGATAATGCCGTTGTCGCGACCAATCTGATCGCGCAGAGTGACGGAAAGGAGGGTTGCGCGGACCCTCGGCGACAGGTTGTAGTGACTGTGAGCTATGGTCTCATCGCTGGTTGTAGAAGATGTTGCGACGGTGGGGTTGACGCGATCGAGTCTGGAGCGTGTAATTACCGGCGTGTCATTCCCCCCGCTGGCGGGGTTCGTGCGGTAGTGCGTCGCCTGACCGGTGTGGAAACCAGTCACCTGCGCGCCGGCGCCCAGGGGTGGCCGACCGCACCGCGACGGGTCTGGAGGAGTCCACATGGAGCACGCCGACGCGGGCGTCCACACTGTCCTCGCGGACGTCGAGCGTCCCGCTGAGCATGACCCGTTCGCTGATCACCCCGGGCGGGTGCTCACCGAACGCCACACCCGGGCCACATCCGAAACGGTCCCGCGGGCGCGGGTGCCGGCCACGGCCGCTCCCGTCCCCCCCGCGTTGACCAGTCGGTCCGTCGCCGAGGACACCGACCTCGTCGAGGACATTGACGAGGTCGACGATGTCGACGAGGTCGGTGACGACGAGGCCGACGAGGCGGAGACCAAGGACATGGAGGATCTTGGTGGATCGGCCGGGAGGTCCGCCCTCGCCCAGGTGATCGATCTGGGGATGGGGGACCTTCTCGGCGAGGCGATGGAGTGGCAGGAACGCGCGCTGTGCGCGCAGACCGACCCCGAGGCGTTCTTCCCGGAGAAGGGCGGTTCGACCCGCGAGGCCAAGCGCATCTGCTCGGGCTGTGAGGTCCGGGCCGAGTGCCTGGAGTACGCGCTGGAGAACGACGAGCGGTTCGGGATCTGGGGCGGCATGTCCGAGCGGGAGAGACGCAAGCAGCGACGCCGAGCGGTCTGATCCCGCCCGGTGACCGGCGGTCGGCGTATGATGGGCGATCCGGGCACGTCACAGGCGGCCACGGTCGCCGCGGTGACCGCTCTGCCCGATGATGCAGGGCCGCCGGTCGTCGCGGTCTGCGTGCTCGGTCGAGGGGGTGGTGGACCCGCCGCCGCCGCCCAGGTCCGGGCCGCCCTGCGTGCCCAGACCAGACCACCGGACCGGGTCGTCGAGGTGCGGCTCGGTGGCGGGGGAGGCGTTCCCCGGCAACGCGCGTCTCCCCTGGACGGGGACGGTCGCCTCCCGTCCGCCGACCGTCCCGTCGATCCCGGCGCCGACGGCGCGGATGCTCAGGCCGGTGACCCGGTCGTCGAGCCCCTCGTCGTCGAGGTGCCGTCCGCCACACCGTTCGGCGCCGCCGTAGTCGTGGGGCTGGCTCGGCTGGGGAACCTACCGGAGCACGGATTCGTCTGGCTCCTCGACGACACCGCGATCCCTGCCCCAGGCGCGTTGCACACCCTGCTGGCCTACGCCCGGCTGGACCGGGGTGCCGCCGTCCTCGGTCCCAAACTGCTCGCCCGCGCTCCGGAATCCGCCCCACTCGCCGAATCCGCCCGGCCGGCCGAATTCGCCCCGGCGGCCGGAGCGGGCGGTCCCGCCGGATCGACGGGTGCGCGGTCCCGGCCGGTGACGAGACCCCGGGTGGTTGAAGCCGGGGTGAGCGTCGACCGGGCCGGGCGACGGCATACCGGAATGTGCCCGGGTAATGATGATTATGGTCGGTGTGACGGGGTACGTGACGTCCTCGCCGTCGCGTGTTCGGGCACCCTCGTGCGGGCGGTGGTCTGGCGTCTGCTCGGTGGACTCGACCCCGAGCTCGATGGTGGTCATGACATCGATCTTGGCTGGCGGGTGGCCCGTGCCGGCCTACGGGTCGTCGTCGTCCCGTCGGCCACGGCGACCGTGGCCTCGGCCTCGGCCTTCCCCGGGGCATCGGCCGACCGCGCGGGGGCTCTACGGGTCCGGCTGGCGAACACGGCGACGGTGCTGTTGCCGGCGATGGTGGTCGCCCTGCTCGTCGGAACGGCCGTGCGCACCCTCGGCCTGCTCCTGCGCGGCCGACCCCGGGCGGCGCTCGCCGAGCTCACGCTCGCCGGTACCGTGCTGGGGCGGCCACGGCAGTTGCGCCGGATGCGTCGGCGCGCCGCCTGCACGTGGGCGGTGCCGCACCGGGCCGTCCGCCCGTTGTTCCCGGCCCGCCGCCTGCCGTGGCGGCGCGGAGCCGGCGCCGAGGATCTCCTCGATCGGGCCGGAGCCGCCGAAGACGTCGCCGACACCACCTTGGTGGTCACCGGGCCCAGACCGGATGCGCACCCGCGCCGGCCGGCCTGGCCGCCGATGACCCTGGCGACCCTGCTGGGTGCCGTCGGGCTCCTGGCCATGCGGGGGATGCCGGCGGACATGCTCGGCGGGGGCCTGCCGCTCCCGACCGGCAGCCGGAACCTGTGGTCGGCCGTGTGGTCCGGATGGGCGGGGGCGCCCGATGGACCTCTGAGTGGTCCCGGGCCGGCACCCCCTTTCACCGCGCTGTTCGCCGCGGCGGCCACTCTGCTGGGGGAGAGGCCGGCGCCGGCCGCTTGGATCCTGCTGGCGGCCGGCCCGGCGCTCGCGGGCCTGAGCGCCTACCGGGCGCTCGCCCGGCTGGAACCACATCCGCTCGCCCGGTTCGGGCTCGCCGCCGGCTACGGGTTGAACCCGGTGATGACCGGGTCGGTCCTCGCCGGCCGCACCGACACCGTGGGCGCGGTGATCGGCCTTCCCCTGGTGCTCGCCGCCGCCGACGCGGTCCTGCGGGACCGGCGGGACGGCTCCGGCTTTGGCTTTGGCTTTGGCGTCGGCGGGGCGCCGGGCCGGCCGGTGTGGACGCTCGCGGTCTGTCTGGTCGGGTTCATCGCCTGCGCCCCGTCGATGCTGGTCATCGCCTGGGCGGGCCTGGTCGTCGTCGCGTTCCTGACCGCGCGGTCCAGGCTGCCCGCGATCATCGCCGCTCTGCTCGCGACGATCATTCCGGTGCTTCCGGACCTGTGGCTGGATCCCGTCGCCGTCCTCGCCGAATCGGCGATCGCCCTGGCCAGGCTGCCCCAGTACTCCCTGGCCCTGCTGGCTGGTGCGGACAGCGGACCCAGTGCCGATGTGGCCGGCTTCGTCGGTGGATGCCTGGCCTGCTGGTTGTTCGGCCGCCTCGCGGGCCGGGGGCGGGGCCGTCGGCGGCGCACGGCCGTGCTGGTGGTCCTTCCCGTGACGCTGCTCCTCCTCGTCGGGCCGCTGATCCTTGCCGCTCGGTTCCTGGCCGTGGATGTATCTCGGCCCGACGACACCACAGGGGCGAACCCGGCCGGCGTCGAGGGGGCCAGCCTCGCCCGCGCGGTCGCGGCCGTGACCCGCGCCGCCGGCCCGGGTGCCCGCGTCCTCGTCCTGCACCAACCGGCCTCGGCCAGAACGATCCGGTACACCCTGGCCTCCGCGTCCGGGCCGACGTTTCCCGAGACCGGCGCCCGCACCCCGCGGCGGTCCAGTCGGTTCCTCGCCGACATGGTCGCGGACCTCGCCGCCAACGGTGGCCGGGCAGCCGGCTGGCTCCCGCTTCTGGGCGTGACATCGGTCGCCGTACCCACGGCCGACTCGGCCTCTCAGCTCGTCGCCCGACTGGACGCGACGCCGTCCTTGATCCGGGATCGTCCCCGCCCGGGGGCGATCTTCTGGCGTCCCGCCGTTCCGGCCCGTGGTGCGACGGCTTCGGGAGAGCCCGGTGGGACCGGTGCGCCGCGACCGGACGCATCCGGGTGGGCGGGCGGACCCCTGGCCTGGGTGATGGAGTCCGATCGGGCTGATCGTCGTGAGCCGGTGGCGCGGCACGCCGCTCCCGCGGCGACGAAGCGGACAGCCCGCCCGATCGGTACAGCGCCGGGTGCTCCTCTCCTCCTCTCGGCGCCGCTGCCGCCAGCGCCCTCCTCGGTACGCCGGTTGGCCTCCGGCGAGCGGTTGCCCGCCCTCGCCGCCCGGTCCGGCCCGGCACGCTCCCTGGTGCTCGCCGTACCGGCGGATGCCGGATGGCACGCGTGGCTGGAAGGCCGGCCGCTGACTCCGTTCCGGGCGTGGGGCTGGGCAGCCGGATTCCGGCTGCCGCCCGACGGCGGTCGGCTCCGCATCGACCACGACCGGGCTTCACCCCACCGGGCCGTGCTGGGCCAGGCGGCGGCGCTCGCCGCGCTTGTCCTGCTGGGAATTCCCGTGCTGCTGGGAATCCCAGTCCTGAGGTCGCGGCGGATGGCTCCCCCGGCTGCAACGCAGCCGCGGCGGGTCGGGAAGGCTGAGCGGCCGTCGTGTCACGTCGTGGTCGTTTCGCGGACGGTCGTTTCGCGGATGGTGCTGCCGCTGGGGGTCCTCGGGCTGCTCGGGCTGACCGGGGCGTTCCTCGCCGGCACCAGCACCGGCACCAGCACCGGTGGTGCCGGTGCCGGGAAGGGACGGGTCTGGCCCCTGTCAGGCGCCATGCTGGCCTGCCCGGACCTGACGCTGGTGGCACCCGGTCCGGGCGGGCCGGGCGGGCGGGCCCGTGCGCTCGGCTTGGACGTGGCTGCCGGCGGTGGGCCGACGGGCCAGGTGCGGGTGTCCACGATGGGGTCCGAGGTTCCAAGCGAGGGGCTTGGACTACGGATGGACGTCCGCGGCCGGCGTCACCTGGACCTTCCGCGGCCCTCGGAGGGCAGCGCCGTCACCGGCGTGGCGGGCGGCCGTGGATCGATCCTGGTGACCGCCCAGGGCGCGTCCGCCGGGGGACTGTCGGCCACCGTGACGGCCCGGGAGAAAGACGGCGTCGGGTCAATGGGCGGCGTCGGGCCGATTCAGGCGCGTTGCGAGCCGTCCCGGGCCCGGGCCTGGTTCACCGGACCATCGACCGTGGCCGGTCGGGATCCGGTGGTGATCTGGTCGAATCTGGCAGCTGAACCAGCCCGGATCAATGTGCGGGTGCTTTCCGACGGACCGGCGACGTCGCCGCAGGACATCACCGTGCCCCCGGACCACGCGGTGATCCGGCGACTCGCGTCCCTCGCACCGGAGGCCGCCGCGACCGCGCTCGACGTCCAGGTGCGCTCCGGCCGGGTTCTCACCTGGGTCGCGGACCGGCCCAGCGCGGCGCGTGCGGACTCGATGCCGGGGGCGGACCGGGCGGGGCGCGCGGATCCGGTGAGCCTTGTCCCGAGCACCTCCGCCCCGGCCCGGCGTCTCCTGCTTGGCGGGGTCGTCGTCCCGGCGGGGTCCGCGTCCTCGACGGCGCACCTGGTGCTCGCCGCACCGTTGCGGGAGGCCACGGTGCGCATCACGATCCTCACGGGTACGGGTCGGCACACGCCGATCGGCCTGGAGGCCGTCGTCGTGCCCGCCACCGGTGCGATCATCACGCCCGTGCTGCTGCCGGCGGGCGCCGCCTCGGCCGTCCTGGTCGAATCGGCCGATGACGCACCGGTGCTCGCCGGACTGGCCGCACCGTCGGGCCGGGCGGGAGAGCGGTCGACCGGCTCGGACGGCGGATCCACCTGGGTTGGCGCCACCAGCCTTGATCCTCCGCTCGACCCGCGCGGGCTCGACGCGTATGGCCAGGCGGTCGGCCTCTCCGGGCCGACGGGGCTGGCCGCCGGGGCGGGATCCGCGCCGGACGCGGTCGTCTCCCTCCCGCCGGTGCCGCCCGGCGCGACCGGCGTCGTCGTGCTCGCCGCTCCGGCGGGAGCGGTCACAGCGTGGATCGACGGCGAACTGGTACGGGTGAGGCCGGGCACCGTCGCGACCGCCCGCATGCCGATCGGGCAGGCCGGTGGACGGCTCGTCGCGGTCGGCGGCCCGCTGGGGGCCACCGCCGTGATCGGCGATCTCCCCGGCACGCCGGGGGAGGGCCGGGCATCCGGGGATCCGCCCCGCGGGCCTACCCCCTCCGGCTCCACCGGCTCCACGTCGTCGACCGCCGTGTCGTCGATCTTTGGGATGTCCAAGCCCGTGATGCCGCGGAGCATCTCTACCGTCGTTCCGTTGTGGGGGGCGTCGAGGCTCCTCGACGCTCCGGTCTCCATCGAGGATCCCACCGTCCTGTATC
>NZ_CDWTMG010000173.1:0-10338 GCF_977945845.1 Frankia sp. CcMO1 | reverse complement strand
GGAGTATTAGACGTACATATACATCCGCACGGTCGTGCCAACCCAGGTCGACCGGAGCTGGACGAGATCGCACAACTGGTTGACGAGCCACAGCCCGCGGCCGCCGCCCAGGGACAGGTCCGGGCGGCGGCGTCCGGCCAACCGGTCGTACAGCCGGCCGCCGTCGCGGACCTCGCAGATCAGGCAGGCGTCGTCCGTCCAGATGCGGACCACTCCATGGCCCCCGCCGTGGTGCACGCTGTTCGTGGCGACCTCGTGCACGGCCAGCTCGAACTCGCCGGTCCGCTCGGCGCCCAGGCCCCGGGCCAAGGCGACCCGGGTCATCTCGGCGCGGACATGCCCCAGGTCGTGCGGGCCGAAGGCAAACTTGATGCGGGGAACGCCGAGGTCCGGCAGGGCCTCGGCCAGCGGGTCGGGGCCCGGACCCCCGACGACGGACCCGGGCGATCGACACCGGGAACTGACCCGGCCCAGCCCGCCCTCCACCACCACGGGATGGGTGCGCCAGATCTCGTCGACGAGCGGCGAGTCGATCCGGCCCACAGCATAGAGGCACCGCAGCCGCCACGCCGGCGGCGCGGCGAACGCCTCGTTGAGCAACGCCTCGTGCAGCATGCATGCTCGCCGCTCCGGGCCGGACCGGTCCAGCCATATCGGCTCGCCGATCCCCCGTACCAGCCGACCGCGTTCGACACCGAGGTCCAGAAAATCCTGCCAGGCCGAAATAATCCGGGCCGGATTACGACCGAGCTCGGCCATGTCGAGAAAAGAGACGCGCTGCGCGGCCCGACCGAGGGCGGCGCGTAACTGGCGTATCCGCCTGTGTCACGGCGACCAGGACGGCCTCGTCGGCCGCGAGCCCGGCGAGCACGAAATCGTGCGTTGTGCTGAGGAAACCGGCGTCGCCCTGATACAGGAAAGCCTCGTGGCGAATCCCGTCGAGCCCACTTCCACCGGCGATCGGGCCACAGATGGAGCCCAGGGTACTCCCGCGGCTCACCTCGCGGCCCGACGCGGCAAAGCGCGGGTCGCCCCCACGGGAGCCCGCCCGGCCACTCACCGCGACCTCGGCGGCGGAATGCCGAGAATACACGCGGCCCGCGCCGGCAGCCCCGTCCCCAGTGTGCACGGGCACATCGTAGGTCATGCCGAACCAATGGGATATACACCGCAACACAATCAGACCGCCCAGCTCATCAGAGCTGGTAGCAGAAACGACCCGGCCACCCCGGAACCGGTTCTCCGGCCAGGCGGGCCACGCCGGGCCGGGCCGGTCGCCGCCGTAACCGCGCCACGCGGGGACGATGCCCGAGACCAGGAGGCTGGCAGCCGAGACCAGGAGGCCTGCGCTCGAAACCAGGAGGCTGCGGGAACGCGGGAACCCGCGCCGGGACCGCCGCCCGCGGGCGGAAAACCGCGTGATCACCCGTAGTCTCGCAGTCAGAGCGTCGGCGCGGGTCTCACCGCACGGCGCCCGAGCGACGACGACGCGGCCGGCCCCCGGCCCGGCGACCGAAGATCGACGAGAAGGCGGATCAGGGATTGTGACGACGACATCTGTCCCGCAGCAGTCCATCCATCAGCGGATCGCCGAGGAGCTCGGCGTGCGCCAGGGGCAGGTGACGGCGGCGGTCGACCTGCTCGACGGTGGTGCCACCGTGCCCTTCATCGCTCGCTACCGCAAGGAGGCGACCGGCACCCTCGACGACACGCAGCTGCGCACGCTGGAGGAACGGCTGCGTTACCTGCGGGAGCTAGAGGATCGGCGCGGCGCGATCCTCGAGTCGATCCGGTCGCAGGGCAAGCTGGACGACGCCCTGGAGGCGCAGATCCTCGCCGCCGACTCCAAGGCCCGGTTGGAGGACATCTACCTGCCCTTCAAGCCGAAGCGGCGGACCAGGGCGCAGATCGCCCGGGAGGCCGGCCTCGAACCGCTGGCGGAGAGCCTGCTGGGCGACCCCTCGCTCGACCCGTACGCCACAGCGACGGCCTACGTCGATCCGGAGAAGGGCGTGGCCGACGCGGGTGCCGCGCTGGAGGGAGCGCGGGCGATCCTCGTCGAACGGTTCGCCGAGGACGCTGACCTGATCGGCACGCTGCGCGAGCGAATGTGGTCGCGTGGTGTCCTGGTCTCCCGGGTCCGGGAGGGCAAGGAGGAGGCGGGGGCGAAGTTCTCGGACTACTTCGACTTCTCCGAGCCGTTCACCTCGTTGCCGTCGCACCGCATCCTCGCGGCGTTCCGGGGGGAGAAGGAGGAGATCCTCGACCTGACCCTCGAACCGGGCGTGCCGGCGGAGCCGGACGCCGCCCCGCCGCCCGGGCCGACCGACTACGAGACGCGGATCGCCGAGACGTTCGGGATCTCCGACGCGGGCCGGCCGGCGGACCGGTGGCTCCTCGACACGGTCCGCTGGGCCTGGCGCACCCGCATCCTTGTGCACCTCGGCGTCGATCTGCGGATGCGGCTGTGGACGGCCGCCGAGGACACCGCCGTGCGGGTGTTCGCGGCGAACCTGCGTGACCTGCTGCTCGCGGCGCCGGCCGGGACCCGGGCGACCATGGGTCTCGACCCGGGGTACCGCACCGGAGTGAAGGTCGCCGTGGTCGACCCGACCGGCAAGGTGGTCGCCACCGACACCATTCATCCGCACGTCCCGGCACGGCGGTGGGACGAGTCGATCACCACCCTGGCCCGGCTCGCCCGGGAGCACCGCGTCGACCTGATCTCGATCGGGAACGGGACGGCCTCCCGGGAGACCGACAAGCTCGCCGAGGACCTCATCCGCCGGCACCCGGAGCTGTCGCTGACGAAGGTGACAGTGTCGGAGGCGGGGGCGTCGGTGTATTCGGCGTCCGCTTATGCCGCGGCGGAGCTCCCCGGGCTCGACGTCTCGCTGCGCGGGGCCGTGTCGATCGCCCGGCGGCTGCAGGACCCGCTCGCGGAGCTGGTGAAGATCGACCCGAAGTCGATCGGGGTTGGGCAGTACCAGCACGACCTGTCCGAGTCCCGGCTGTCGTCATCCCTGGACGCGGTGGTCGAGGACTGCGTGAACGCGGTGGGGGTGGACGTCAACACCGCGTCTGCCCCGCTGCTGACCCGGGTGTCCGGAATCGGGGCAAGCCTCGCGGAGAGCGTGGTGCGCCACCGCGACACGCACGGGCCGTTCCAGACCAGGGCCGCACTGAAGGACGTCCCCCGCCTCGGGCCGAAGGCGTTCGAGCAGTGCGCCGGCTTCCTGCGCATCCCCGGCGGGGACGATCCGCTGGACGCCTCCAGCGTGCACCCCGAGTCCTACCCGGTGGTGCGGCGCATCCTCGCGGCGACCGGCGGCGACCTCGGCTCCCTTATCGGCAACGGCGCGGTCCTGCGAGCCCTGAAGCCGAGCGAGTTCGTCGACGACACCTTCGGCCTGCCAACCGTCACCGACATCCTCGCCGAGCTGGAGAAGCCCGGCCGTGACCCGCGGCCGGCCTTCAGGACGGCGGCATTCACCGAGGGGATCGAGACGCTCGCGGACCTGGTCCCCGGCATGACCCTGGAGGGAACCGTCACGAACGTCGCCGCGTTCGGGGCCTTCGTCGACATCGGCGTTCACCAGGACGGCCTGGTGCACGTGTCGGCGATGTCGAAGAACTTCGTCAGCGATCCGCGCGAGGTCGTCAAGCCCGGCGACATCGTGACGGTGAAGGTTCTCGACGTCGACATCCCACGCAAGCGGATCTCGCTGACGCTGCGGCTGGACGACGAGGCCGGTGCCGCGGGTCCGGGTCGCCGGGACGGCGAGGGTGACCGGCGGGGAGCCGCGGGTGCGGGCGCCGGACGCGGCGGGAGCCGTGATCGTGGTGATCAGCGGGATGGCGGCCGGGGCACCGCGAGTGGCGAACGTGGTGGTGCCGGCGGTCGCGGTGCCGGTGGTGCCGGTGGTTCCGGTGGACGCGGTGGCATGGGCGGTCGTGGCGGTTCCGGTGGCAGGAACGGTTCCGGTGGCCGCGGGGGTTCCGGTGGCCGCAGCGGATCCAGTGTGCCGGACGGCGCGATCGCCGAGGCGCTGCGCCGGGCCGGCATCGTCAACGGCGACCAGATCACTCTCGGCGAGTCCGGCCGCAAGCGCGGCTGACCCACTGACCAGGTGACGGGTGGGGCCGGCGGGTCGGGCCGGGAATTATCGGCTCCGGCGCCTCCCGCCGGCCCCACTCACCTGGCTCCCCCCGGAGGTGCTTCGCGGATCGACGGTACTGATCCCCGAAGCACCCCGACGGCGGACGAAGTCCGGTGTCGTCAGAAATACGGTGTCATCAGAAAGAACCGACGGTGATACCGATAATGGTGAGTCGATACTCGAAGGCGCTGAACAGCAGGGTGCGGCAGGCGGATATCACGCGACTTCGGCGAGCAGTCCGGTGGCAACATCGAAGATGAAGCCACGGATGGCGCCGGTATGCGGGATGAACGGACTCGCCTTGATCCGCGCGATCGACTGGCGTACGTCTTCGGTCAGGTCGGTGAACGACTCCGCGGCCCATTCCGGTTTCATCCCGGTCTCGTCCTGGATCGAGCGTTTGAAATCGTCGTCGGTGAAGGTCAGCATGCCGCAGTCGGTGTGGTGGATCAGGATGATCTCGCGGGTGCCGAGCAGGCGCTGGCTGATCGCGAGGGAACGGATCTCGTCGTCGGTGACGACGCCGCCGGCGTTGCGGATGACGTGAGCCTCGCCGTCGCCCAGGCCGAGGATCGCGTAGACGTTGAGCCGTGCGTCCATGCAGGCGACGGCGGCGATGTGCTTGGACGGCGGCAGCGGAAGCGGCCCGGCGAAGGTCTTCGCGTAGGCGGCGTTGTTGGTCAGGTAGTCGTCGGTGACGGACATGGGTCCTTCCGGGGGGCGGATCGGTGGTGGAGGCCGGAGGTTCAGGCGGGATCCGCAGGTTCAGGCGGGGTCCGCCGTGCCGGTCCAGGAGGCACGGAACGCCGCGGTGGTCGCGGCGACGGTGGCGGTGACCTCGGCCGGGCTGGCCGGGTTCGGGGCATCGCCGAACCCGGCCGCCAGGCCCGCGACGCCCGTCTCCGCGCGGGGGCGCCAGCTTTCTTCCCAGACCGCGAGAACCGCGGCGTTGTCGGGCCGTTCGGCGATGGCGTGGCGGGCCAGGGCCGCGCTCCACGCCCGGCTGCGGGCGCCGTCGACGCCGGACTCGCGCAGCAGTTGGGCGGTGAGGCCGTCGCCGTTGGCGTCCGCGAGGTCGGGGAGGGCGGTCTTGAGCAGGGTGTCGAGCGCCGGCTTGACGACGAGGTTCAGCGCCGTGAAGGCCTCCGCCCAGTCGTAGGCGACCAGCAACCGCTCCAGCGCCTCCCGGGCGGGTTGCCAGGCCGGGTCTTCTTCCCAGAACCGTCGGGTGGCCCGGCTGTCGGCGAGGTCGGCGCCATGGACCAACGACAGCGCCTTGGCCCGGTAGGCGATCCACTGCAGGGCGCGCAGTTCGTCGGCGGCCTGGAAGAACGCGGCGTTGCTGACGTAGGCGCTGGGTCCGAGCTGGCCGACGTACAGGCTGGTGATCTGCAACACGTGGAACAGGTAGCGGGCGGGCAGGTAAAGCCGCGCGAGGACACCCACCCAGGCCGGGTTCAGGCCGGCATCCGCATCGAGGGCCTCGAAGTGGTCGACGACGCCTTCGGCGTAGATCTCCCGGTCGTGCTGCAGGGCGATGTAGCGGCGGTAGTTGAGCTGGGCGGGGTCGCGGAACGCCTCCCAGTCCACGCCCCGCAGCGGCGAGCCCTCGCGGTAGCGTAGGTACCACCGGTTGATCGGACTGTCAGGATCAAGGTCGAACGGGGCCGGCTGCCGCCCGAAGTGGTAGTGGAAGTGGCCGGTGACGGTCTCGTACTCGTTCGGCTTGCGGCGGGCCCCGTCGAACACACTCCAAGTGCGCAGGGGCCTCGCCGTGGGGGCGGTAGTCATCCTCAGTCCTTCCGGTCCAGGTACCAGACGAGTTCGTCGTCGCTCACGTACCGCATCCGCCCGGCAAAGCCGGCGAGGGCGGGTTCGAGGGTGGCGAGCGGGACGGACCGGCCGGCGGCCTCCTCCAGGCTGGCGCGGGTGACCCGCAGGAAGCGGGGCGCGTTGATGCGCACGTAGCCGTTGCGGTCCTCCACGACCAGCGTCTGGTCGGGGTTGTCCTTCTCGATTGCGGCGTGCAGTGCCTCGACGACGTCCGGGTCGAATCCGCGGACGATGGGGCCTACCAGGCGGCTGGAGTCGGCGGTCATGAAAATCGTCTCCCCGTCGGTGCCGCGGTCGCAGCGCCACGGCACCGGTTGTAGTGACGTCGGCCGTCGGGTGGGATCCCGACAATGATCCGCTCGCCGTCGGCGCGCACCGGGAAGCTGTACAGCCGGCAGTCGCTCGGGTTGAGGCTCTCGCCGGTCGCCAGGTCGAACTCCCAGTGGTGCGCGGCGCAGGTGAGCACCCCGTCCTCGACGGCGCCGTTGACCAGCGGGAATCGCGAGTGCGGACACACCGCCTGGTACGCCCGTAGCGCCCCGCCGGGCAGGTGCGCCAGCAGCACCTGCTCGGCGCCCGCGGTCACCTCGAGCACGTCGCCTTCCCACACCTCGTCCAGCGAGGCGACGTCGGTCCACGCCACTGCGGTGCCACCCGCCGACGCGCTACTCATCGACGTGCTACTCATCGAAGAAGGCTTCGACATGGTCGAGCGGGCCGACGCCGGCCTCGCCGATGCGCGCCTCGCGGGCGAGCACCCGACCGTTGTGGCGGACCCCCACCGGCGCGTCGCTGGCCGGCAGACGCCGGCCCACGACGTGGTGAGCGATCTTTTGGCCGACGGCCTCGACGGTGTCGGCGTCGTCCACCGCCACCAGCAGCGACACGAAGTCGTGCTCGAAAACCGCGCTCAGCGGCAGCAGAGCCATCGGGCCCCCTCGGAGTGCTCGTGGACGTGGACGTAGACGTGCTCGTGGGAGTGCTCCTGCGCCCCGGGGGTCATCGCCGTGCCGCCCTAGCGCCGGTTGCGCCCGCCGCCGCGGCCTGTGCCCAGGCGTAGCCGGTGGCGTCCTGTCCCTGCTCGGACGGCGACAGCCCCATGTAGGCGAGCACGCCGCCGAGGTCGGGCGGGCTGATCTCGCCGGCGAGGAACCGGTCCACCAGCGACCGGTGCCCGGCGAACCGCTCCGGACGCTGCGTGAAGATCCACTTGCAGGGTTCCGAGCAGAACAGGTAGTCACGGCCCCCGTGGGTGTGGCGCAGCGGAGCGGCCGAGGCCAGCGCGCCGGCCTCCACGCCGGCGGCCCGCACGATCGGCAGTTGGCACAGGTTGCACACCAACGGCAGCGTCTCCGGGAAGGTGGCCTCGCCCTTCCCCGCGCGGATGTTGTCGCCGATGACGTCCCAGTACTTGCCGAACGTACGGTTCCAGCCCGGGTACTTCTCCTCCAGCCACACCCGCTCGTCCGCCGAGACGCCGGCGTCCGGGTTCCACCAGACCGTCGGCCGCCAGTTCCACACCCCGAGGTGGATCGCGTGGTGGTACCAGGTGAGTTCGTTGACGAACTCCTCCCAGTACCACGGATACTCCAGACCGAAGTCCCGGAACTGGTCGGAGAACTGCTTGATCACCCACTCCTCGATGAATTCCTTGAACGACATCGTCCGATGCTCGAGCGGGGTGTAGTAGTCCATCGACAGGCCGGTCAGCAGCGCGAACACCCGCCATGACCGCCAGAACATGTGATCGATGAGGAACTGACCCCAGTCCTTGTGGCCGCCCTCGGCAAGGATCTTGATGGTCGGCTCGCCCTGCTGGGCATGGCGGGCCTCGTCCGTCTGGATACTGGAGATCAGCGAGCCGAACTCCAGGTCACCCACCTTGATCGCGTCGGCTGCCATGCCGAGGAACTGCAGGTTCGTGAAACCGGTTTCAAGGGTGAAGGTGAGCTGCAGCGCGATCGACAGCGCGTCGTTGGCGACGAACATGTCGTCGAACAGCTGCCGGACCGCGAGCACGATCCACTCGTTCGTGTGGAACGCCTTGAGCGCCCAGTCGGCCCGCGGCTCCTTCCCGATCAACCCATAGGGGAAGAACGCCTGGATCTGGCCGTGCCGGACCTCATCGAGCGTGCCGAACGTCGCCGTATTGCGCCACGCCGCCGCCCGCCCGAACCGGCCCATCCGCGCCTCACCGATGGAGGCGAGGTACTCCGGCATCGTGATCGCGCCATAGTGCGCCAGGATCACCGACTTCCATCCCGGGTCGAGCTTCTCGAACAGCTCCGAGCGGGCGATCGCGTTCTTGACCGAGTACGTCGTGGTGTCCTTCGTCACCTGGTTGTGCACGTACTCCCGATAAGTGATCTTGTATGGCTCGTCCCAGGCCAGCCACTCCTCGGATGAGACCCGGCCCGTCCCCGACAGCTCCTCTGGGAAGACGTCCTGCTCGGACACGTAACCAAACGACCAGTTGGTGTCGCGGGCCAGGTCGTACCAGTCACTGCGGGCAAGCTTCGGCATGCTCGCCTCCTTGGTGTTCCCCCACGGACGCGGACCGGACCCGCCCGGTCCGGCAACGCTCACGCGCCGCACGGCCCAACCCGGCACCGGCCGCCATCTCGACAATTTCAGTCGACAAGGAGAACTATGTGCGGGACGACCCTTGATGTCAAGGACTCCTAACGATCCGGTCCGGGCGGATCGGATTGCTAAGGTCCACTCGCGGGTTCCGACGTTCCCCGTCACGACCCTCGCGGCGGGTCGGCCGTCGCGAACCCGGGAAAGTCCCAACGGCAGGAGGCAGCGGTGCTGGCGATACACGCGGCGTTCGGACCGCGCGCGTGAGGCCGCCCGGCACCCCCGAGGAACGCCACCCCGGGCTCGACGCGAAGATCGTGGCCGCCCTCGACCGGATCGGCGAGGCCCTGCAGGTGCTCGCCCGCCGCTCGGCCGAGGCGCACGACCTGTCCCCCACCCAGCTTCGGGTCCTCGCCCGCCTCTACGCAGGACCACCCCCGGCGGCCCGAACCAGCGCACTGGCACGTGAACTCGACGTGGCCGACCCCACCGTCAGCGACGCCGTAGCGGCCCTGCGCCGCAAAGGGCTCGTTGGCCGCCAGCAGGACCCCGCCGACCGGCGTCACTACCGGCTCCACCTCACCGCCGACGGCCAGCAGACCGCGCACGCGGTCTCCCGGTGGACCGCCCCGGTCGAGGTGGCGACCGCCAGGATCCCCCGCCCGGACGGCGAGCAGCTGCTCGCAACCCTCCTGGACCTGCTGGAACGCCTGCACGCCGAACACCTGATCAGCGTGACGCGCACGTGTACCACCTGCCGGCGCTTCGAACCCGCGCCTCGCCACGCCCGGCCCACCCGCCGCACCCAACCCACCGTTCACCGCTGCGCGTTCTTCGACTACCGCCTCGGGCCGTCCGACATCCGGGTCGACTGCCCGGAACACCTCACCCAGGAGGAGTTCGCCCGCCGCGGCGCCGCGGGCGGCCGGTGACACCGAACGGGGCCAACCGGGTCATGCACGTCGACGTCCACAGCGCCGCGGTCGGCCTGCCCGACGGCACGCCCGCGGGGTCCGTTGTCGACAGCTCACCGATCAGCTGCGCGAGGAGGGGGCCGGCGGGCCCATCGGTCCGATGGATGCAAGCGGGCGCGGCGGGTCCGCAGGAAGTCGCTCAGGCTACTCGCTGGGCTCATGCCGCGATTGTGGCTGGCTGAGGGGCGTGCTGCCTGGCCATGCCGGTACCAGGCAGCACGCACGCCGCCCGGTTCGGCGGGAGTGGTTCAGGAAGCCGGGATGGCGGTCACCAGGCCGCCGTCAACGGCGATGGCCGCCGTGTCAGTGGTGTCGGTCATGGCGCCAGCCTCACTACCCAGTATCAGGGCAGCCAGGCCCGGACCAACCCAGGCGCCCCAGGGCCACCCCGGCTTCTCCCGTCGGTGGGGGTGTCCGCGACGGCGGCCCGGCCGGTCTCGATCGCCTCGTCGGAGTCGGCTGGGGCGCCGGTCCGTTCGAACAGGGTCCGCAGGGTGGAGCCAGGGTTAGACAGCCGTCCGGCACAGTTGTGGTGATCGGGAAAAGCGAGCTCGACGGGCGTGTTAGATGGCGGATTACCGGTGTTCTACGTGTAATTACCATGGTCAAGAATAGGTTATTTTCATGATCGGATGCTGGTGCGCGCCCACGTTCCTCTCCGCCCGGTACGGGGCGGGAGTGTGCTTTAGCGTGGTTCTTGCCGTTCTCGGCCTTTGGACCTACATCATGACAAAAATATAACGATTTATGTAGCTGTTCACCTGGGGTCACCAGGAGTGTCCGGTAGTTCT
>NZ_CDWTMG010000172.1:0-10364 GCF_977945845.1 Frankia sp. CcMO1 | reverse complement strand
GCTCGGCGCCACGCCCGCCGCGCCCGCCACGCCCGCCACGCCCGCCGCGCCTGCCGTCCTGTCGGTCCGGGGTCTGACGGTCCGGTTCGGCGCGGTCACCGCGGTGCGCTCGGTCGACCTGCGGGTGGAACCCGGTCAGATCGTCGGGATGATCGGCCCGAACGGCGCGGGCAAGACGACGGTCATCGACGCGATCACCGGTTACACCCCGTCCTCGGTCACGTCGATGACGTTGGGCGGCGTCCGGCTGGACCGTCTGCCGGCGCACCGGCGGGCCCGCGTCGGCATCAGCCGGTTGTTCCAGAACCTGGAGCTGTTCGACGATCTGACGGTCATCGAGAACATCCAGGCGGCCAGCGACCGCCGGGACACCCGCGCCTATCTCACCGACCTGCTGTTCCCCCGGGGACGTCCGCTCGAGCCGGCCGCGGTCGCCGCGGTCGACGCCTTCGGGCTGCGCGACGATCTCCTGCGCACCGTGGCGGAGCTTCCCTACGGTCGCCGTCGGCTGCTGGCCATCGCCCGGGCTGTCGCGGCGCGCCCCGCCGTGCTGCTGCTCGACGAGCCGTGCGCCGGGCTGGACGAATCGGAGAGCACGGAGGTCGCGGGCCTGCTGCGTCGGCTCGCCGACGACTGGGGCTGGGCATCCTGCTCAACGAACACGACATGGACGTGGTCATGGGGGTCTGCGACCGGGTGGTCGTGCTGGACGCCGGGGAGCGCATCGCCGAGGGGACGCCGGAGCGGGTGCGCGACGACCCCCGGGTGCGGGTCGCCTGCCTGGGGGAGGCGGCGGTCCCGGCACGGTTGACGGTCCCGGCTCGGTTGACGGACCCGGCCCGGTTCGCGGCCGGCCCCGCGGTGCTGGCGGCGCGGGGCCTGTCCGCCGGCTACGGCAACGGCCCGGTGGTCCGCGACCTCAACCTGGAGGTGCACGCCGGCGAGGTCGTGACCCTGCTCGGCCCGAACGGTGCCGGCAAGACGACGACACTGCTGGCGCTGGCCGGCGCGATCCCGTCAGCGGGAGGCGAGGTCCTGCTCGCCGGGGCCGTGACGACCGCCGCGCTGCACGAACGGTGCCGGCGTGGCCTGAGCCTGGTTCCCGAGGAACGCTCGGTCATCATGGACCTCACCGTCCGGGAGAATCTCCGGGTCGGTCGATGCGACCCGGACCTCGCCCTCGCGGTCTTCCCCGAGCTCGCCGAGCACCTCGACCGGCGGGCGGGGCTGCTCTCCGGGGGCAGCAGCAGATGGTGACCCTCGCGCGCGCCCTGGCGCGCCGGCCCACGGTTCTGCTCGCCGACGAGCTCTCGCTGGGCCTCGCGCCGCGCGTCGTGGACCGTCTGCTGGCGGCGGTGCGCGCCGCCGCGGACGACGGGCTCGCCGTGATCCTCGTCGAGCAGCACGTCCGCAGCGCCCTGTCGATCGCCGATCGGGTGCACGTCCTGCGGCACGGGGCCCTCGCCTGGTCGGGCACCGCAGCCCAGGCCCGTGCCGACCGGGAGATCCTGCTCGGCGCCTATCTGTCACCCGGGCGGCCGGCGGACTCCGGCGATGGCGCCCTCAGCGGCCCCCGTGTCTGACCCGGGTCAGCGCGAGCGCGTGCCTGACCCGGGTCAGCGTGTGCCTCAGAGTCAGGAGGCGGCCCGGCGCAGGATGTCTAGGCCGGAGTAGGTCTCCGGGCCGAGCGGCACGAAGCTCTTCGACGCGCTGTCCCACCGGGCTCCCCGCAGCGTGGTGTTGAAGATCCGTTCCGCCCCGAGGATCGGCGTCGTCGCCGTGAGGTTCAGCCGCGGGACGATGCCGCCCAGGTCCAGGTCGGTGGTCCGGTTGAGCTGGTCGAGCAGGGTGCGGGCGGTGAGCTCGCCGGACACCTTGTTGCCCACCTTCTCGGCGATCTGCACGGACAGCCACGCGCCGGTGGTGGTCGTCGTGGTGCGCAGCGCGGGGGCCGCGTCCGCGTCCCCGCCGGCCTGCTCGGCGTCCAGTTCGGAGATCATCCGGGCGACCTCGGGGAACTGGCCGGCCTGGCTCAGCTCGGGGAACGCGGTCGCGACCACGAGGTTGTCCGCGGCCGGACCGAGCGTCGACAGGTACTTCGGCGAGAGGGTTCCGGCCGCGTGGCAGGTCCGGACCCGCTGGCCGGCCTGGGAGATCACCGCATAGGCGGCCTGGTCGAACACGACGAGCACGGCTCCGTCGGCACCGGACCGGGTGAGCTGGGAGATCGCCGGGGTGAAGTCGCTCGTCGTGATCGGAATACGGATCTTCGGATTGATCGGACGGTTTACCGCCTTCGCGCCGCCCTCGGCCATGATGATGAGCCGGTCGCTGGCGCTGAGGTCGTAGCCGACCAGCCCGAGGCGGGTGGCCCCCGCCTTGGCGAGCAACGACGGGCAGACCGCGGGGTAGAGGGTCAGCGGGCTGATGACGTAGCTGATCGGGGAGCTGAGCTCGGATCCGTCGGCCGAGATCCCGGCCGAACCGATGGACGGGACCCCCGCGTTCTCCAGGATGGGCATGATCCCGCCCGAGCCGCTGACCTCGCTGACGACCGCGAGCACGTGCTGATCCACCGCCTGCTGGGCGCACTTCCTGGCCATGGCGGCGTCGTTCTTCTCGTTGCAGTGCACGAGCTCGACCCGGTGGCCGGCGATCCCGCCCCGGGCGTTGACTCCGCGCACGGCGGCCCGGGCGGCGGCCACCATCTCCGGGTAGTTCGTCCCGGACGTGTCCACCGGGGCGATGATCATCAGCTTGACCGTCGATCCGGCCGAGGAGGTGCCGGTGGCTTCGCCGTCCGAGTCGCCACCGCACGCGGCGAGCGTGCCCGCCAGCACGGCGCCCAGAACCGCCGCGGCGAGCCGCCGGAGCCCGTGCCGTCGTCCCACCGTGCCGCCTCCTCGTCGTGCGTGCCTCGTCATGGGTCCCGTGTTCCAGTCCCCTGCCGGGCCCCGCTGTCCCCTGCCGAGCCCGCTGTCCCCTGCCGGGCCCCGCCACGGTAGACCTGCCTGCTCAGGACGGATACGCCCGGGTTAGCCGGGACCCGCACGGGCCGCGGCGCGGGGTCGCGTCCCGGCGTCAGATCACCTCAGATCACCTCAGAGCACCTGGGACCAGGCGTAGGTGAACCCCATGATCTGGTCGGCGAGGGTCTCCAGGCGGGCCGCGACGGTTGGGTCGAGTACTCGCCCGTGCGGGTCGAAGAGCGGCACCGCGGTGTTCAGGGTGACTCCCAGCGGGGTCGGCCAGCCGCGCAGGGCGTGCACCGTCGAGCGCAGGGCCGTCAGCGTCGTCCCGGCCGCCTGCGTGCCCCGGGCTCCGACGATCAGTGCGACCGCCCGGCCGTCCAGGTAGGGCCGGGGCGTCCTCCAGATAGTCCAGGGCGTTCTTGACCTGGCCCGACATCCCGCCGTGGTAACCGGGAGTCGCGATCACGAGGCCGTGGCCCGTTCGACGGCGGCGAGGAGGCGCAGCGCCGCGGCGGGACGTTCCTGGCGTTCCGGCGCGTACATCGGCAGGTCCAGGTCCGCCGCACCGAGCAGCATCGTCTCCGCGCCGGCCTGCCCCATCATCGCCAGCACCGTCGCCAGGGCCTGGTGGGTGGTGGAGTTCGCCCGGCTGCTGCCACCGATGCCGACGATTAACGGACGGCGGCGACGGGCCCGCACCGGACCGGGACCGTCCGGCGGCATGTCGGGCGAACGGTGCGCCGAGACCCGGCTGGGCAGCCCGGAGACGGGATCCGTACCGACCGTCTGGCTGCCCGTCTGGCTGCGCCCGCTCCTCGGCTCGCCGTTGCTGGCACCCGGTTGGAACATGCCGAATGTGTCTCCCACTACCCCTCCTCGTCCCGGATCCAGGCGTCTCGGTCCGGCGTCCCGGATCTGGTTCATGTCGGTCCGGCGATGGACCGCCACCCGCGTGCCGTCGCGTCTGTCCTATCGCGGATGTCCTATCGGACGGGCTGACCACACCGATCGAGGGGGTTGCGGGTCCGGCGCAGCGCGGCCGGCAGCGCGCGGGCGCCCGGCCCCAGCTCGGCGATCCGGTCGTGCGGATTCGAGATGCGGCAGCGAAGCAGCGACAGGCAGCCGCAGCCGATGCACGAGTCGAGTCCGTCACGCAGCGCGACCAGAGCCGCGATCTCGTCGTCCAGCCGGCCGCGCCACCGCCGCGAGACCGCGGACCAGTCCGCCTTGGTCGGCGTGCGCGACTCGGGCAGCGACGACAGGGTCTCCCGCACCTCGTCGAGACTGAGCCCGACCGCGGTGGCGGCGCGGATGAACGCCAGCCGCCGCAGGACATGGCGCTCGTACCGGCGCTGCCCACCCGAGGTCCGGGTGGCGGTGAGCAGGCCCCGCTGTTCGTAGAAGCGCAGCGCCGACGCGGCGAAGCCACTTCGTTGCGAGAGCTCACCCACGGTTATCAGATCGGTAGGAAGCATGCCCGCAGACTATGGTGTTGAAGTTGAACTCAACATGAGGTTCCCGGAACCCGGCGGCGCCGCGACGGGCTGGCCGTCATGCCTCGTCGCGCCCCGTCACGATTCGCCACGCCTCGTTACGTCTCGCCGCCCCTCGTTGCCCCGCGTCGCCCCTCGTCACGCCCCGATTCCGTGGTAACGGGGATCACCCCCGGCCGTCCCGGCAGCGCGTTTGCCGCGGTCGCCGCCCATGGCAGGCTTCGTCGCGATGGACGACATCACGCATCGGCGGTTCAACCCGCTCACCGGCCGTTGGGTTCTGGTCTCGCCGGGGCGGACGCGGCGACCGTGGCACGGCGGTCAGGAACCACCGCCGGTGCCGGCCGCGGTCGCCCATGATCCTCTATGCGACCTCTGCCCGGGCAACCTCCGGGCCGGCGGTGAACGCAACCCCTCCTACTCCGGTACCTACGTGTTCACCAACGACTTCCCGGCGCTGCGTCCCGACCCGGTCCGGCCCGCCGCCCCGCCTGTCGCCCCGCCCGTCGGCCCGCCCGTCGACTTGCCCGCCGACCCGGCTCCGGTGTGGCCGGCGGGTCCCGGATCGGGCCTGCTGCGCAGCGAACCGGCCCGGGGGACGTGCCGGGTCGTGTGCTTCGGCCCTCGTCATGATCGCGGGCTCGTCGACATGACTCCGGCCGAGGTCCGGGCGGTCGTGGACACCTGGGCGGCGCAGGAGGAGGAACTCTCCCGCACCTGGCGCTGGGTGCAGGTCTTCGAGAACCGCGGCACCGCGATGGGCGCGTCGAACCCGCACCCCCACGGTCAGATCTGGGCCTGCGACGTGTTGCCCGATGGGCCGGCCGCCGAGGACGCGCGGCAACGGGAGCACTTCGCCCGGTCTGGCAGCTCCCTGCTGATGGACTACGCCGAGATCGAGACGGCGGCGGGGGAGCGGGTGATCCTGGCGGAGGAGCACTGGCTCGTCGTCGTGCCGTTCTGGGCGCTGTGGCCGTTCGAGACCCTGCTCCTGCCCCGGCATCCGGTCGACCGCCTCGCCGCGCTCTCCGACGACCAGCGGGACGGGCTGTCCCGCCTGCTCGGCCGCCTCCTCACCGGCTACGACGCCCTGTTCGACCATCCCTTCCCGTTCTCGATGGGCTGGCACGGGGCTCCCGGGCCGCATCCCGCGCCCGGACCCCGGCCGGGGCTGGAGCCGGGGCCGGGGCCGGGGCCGGGCCTTGATCCTGGCCGGGGACCCGGCGATCCACCCGCGGCGTTCTGGCAGCTGCACGCCCACTTCTATCCGCCGTTGCTGCGCTCCCCGACCATTCGCAAGCATCAGGTCGGCTACGAGATACTCGCCGACGTGCAGCGCGACCTCACCCCGGAGGCAGCCGCGGACCGGCTGCGCGCCGTCATGGCTCCCGTCGCGGCGGACCGGGCCTGAGCCGAGCCCGCGCGGCCGTGGTCATCCCGCGTGCCGCAGGGCCCACGACTCCCCGACACTGGCGTCATGAGAGCCGCCGAGCATCCGGCCACCGAGCGTGCGGTGCGCGCGTTCGTCGAGACCTACGGAGAGCGGCCCACCCACCTCGTCCGCGCGCCCGCCCGGGTAAACCTCATCGGCGAGCACACCGACTACAACGACGGCTTCTGTCTTCCGGTGGCCATCGACCGGGAGCTGTGCATCGCCTTGCGCCGTAACGAGGCACCCGAGCTCCGGCTGGTGTCCGAGCAGGATGCGGTGCCCGCCGTGATCCCGCTGCCGCCGCCGGGCCTCGATACCCCGGTGTCCGCCCGGGCACCCGGATGGGTCCGGTATGTCGAAGGCGTCGCGGTGATGCTGGCCGCCGAGTCGGCCTCCCGTGCCGCCGCCGGGTCAGGCTTCCCGGCCGGAGGGGGCCCGGTGCCCTGGCGTGGCACGCTGGCCAGCGACATCCCCGTCGGCGCGGGACTGTCCTCCTCGGCCGCGCTGGAGCTGGCCGTCGCCCTGGCCGGTGCGCATCTCGCCGGGTTGACGCCCTCGCCGACGGAGCTCGCGCTGCTCGCCCAGCGGGCGGAGAACCTCTGGGTGGGGGCGGCGACGGGCCTGCTCGACCAGCTCGCCTGCGCCGCGGGCGTGGCCGGCCACGCGCTGCGGATCGACTGCCGCACGCTGACGACCGAGCCGGTGCCGCTGCCGGGCGGGCTGGCCGTGGTGGTCATCGACACCGGCTCGCGCCGACAGGTGGTGACCAGCGAGTACGCCACCCGACGGGCGGAGTGTGAGCGGGAGGCGCGGGCGCTGGGCGTCGCCGCGTTGCGGGACCTCACGCCCCGGTCGATGGACGAGGCGGTGGCCCGGCTCGGCAGGTCCGCCCGGTCGGATGGGACAACCCGGCCGGGCGGAGCGGCCGGCGGGACCGGTCTGGACCCGGTCGCGCTGCGCCGGGCCCGGTTCGTCGTCGCCGAGAACGCCCGGGTCGACGCCGTCGCCGCGGCACTGCGCGCGGGCGACGCCCCAACGGCCGGGCGGCTGTTGCTGGCGGGGCATCGCGGGATCCGGGAGGACTTCGAGGTGTCGGGTCCGGAACTCGATGCGGCGGTCCAGGCGGCTTCGGCGGCTCCGGGGTGCTTCGGCGCCCGGATGACCGGCGGTGGTTTCGCGGGCTGTGCGGTGGCCCTCGTCGACCGGTCCCGGCTGACCGCCTTCACCGAGGCGTTCGAACCGGCGTATGCCGCACTCACCGGCCGGTGGGCCGTGCTGCACGTCTGCTCGGCGGTCGCCGGCACGTCCGTCCTGGACCTCGGGTAGCGACCGGGGAACGTCCGTCCCACCAGCTACGCCGTCGACGTCAGCCGCCGCACCCCAAAACCTGACTGACCACCTCAACCGGCACGATCTATCAGCGTGACCACATCCGTTCTCCTGATCACAGGGGCTTCCTCCGGCATCGGCGCCGCAACAGCGCAACTCGCCGCCAGCAAAGGGTGGCGCCTCATCCTCGCCGCCCGCTCTCACCATGCCCTTCACGAACTTGCCGCGGAACTGGGCGGCCCAGCCCGGGCCGTGGCAGCCCCCTGCGACATCAGCGACTGGGACCAGGTCACCACTCTGCCCACGCTCGCCCACGGCGCGTTCGGCCGACTCGACGCGGTGTTCGCCAACGCCGGCTCCTTCACCGCCACCTCCTTCCTGCGCGGCACCGGATCCCCGCAGCAGTGGCGCGAGATGGTGCTGACCAACGTCTACGGAACCGCCCTCGTCGCCCGGGCCACCCTGCCCACCCTCGTGCAGTTCCGGGGACACTTGGTGCTCACCGGTTCGGTGGCCGGCCGCATCACCGTCCCCGGGCAGCTCTACTCCGCCACCAAGTGGGCCGTCACCGCCATGACCCAGTCCATCCGAGCCGAGGTCACCAGTACCGGCGTGCGTGTCACCCTCATCCAGCCGGGACTCGTTAAAGCCGGCGAAACATCGCCCGACCGGGCCACCGACCCGAAACTCGGCACCACTGACGTCGCCCGTGCGGTCCTGTTCGCACTCGAGCAATCCGACACCGTCGATATCAACGAGATCGTCGTCCGGCCCACCGGTCAACAGCCACACCGCTGAAGGTCCACCTGGCCCGTCCAGCAGATAGGGGATGGAGTGGCTCGGCGTCGAGATAGGCAACCAGGACTCGATACTCTAAAATTCCGATCATGGCTCTGACCTGGGCCGTTGCACTACCGCCGGATCGCTGCAGAATCGGCCCACGATCCACCGCCGATCATGCCTTCAACCTGCGACTTTACTTTCGGGGTCGGGTCGCTGATCATCCCTGGAGGGATCGCAACGCGTGCATTCCGGCCGTGACGAGTGCCCCTCCGCTGGTCGCTGATCATCCCTGGAGGGATCGTGGTGGGGCACGGCGGGCCGGTAGCGGTGGGATCATGACTGGGAGCCTCAGGGACGGGAGAAGACTGTGATGTCCGAGGAAACCGCTGGCCCGTCAGGTGAATCTGCGGCCGAGCGTGAATCGGGGGCGCGGCCGCCAGCCGGTCGGGAACCGTCCGGGCAGCCGGCGCCCGATGCCGACGCGGGGCGCGACGCCGATACGGGGGCGGATGAGGCTCGGGCGACGTTTGAGGGCAGGTTCGACCTCCGTCCGGTCGACTGGGACGGCTCGTTCTCCCGAGTATGGAACGCGCGGCATGGCCAGGAGTTGACGAATGAGCTTGCCGCCGAACAGGAGCGGCGGGAGAACCAGAAGCGGATCGAGGAGTACTGGCGGGAAGCACGGGAGCAGATGAACGCCGAGTTGGCTCGGGAGGAGGCACGGCGCTGGGAGGAGGACCGCGAGCGGGCGGTGGCGGAGGGCGGGCGGCCGGCGCGGGGGGCGGTGGACGAGGCGCTGCTCCGCAAGCTGGAGCTGCTTGATCGGTTTCCGCCCGTTGAGCCCGACGAGCCGGCCGCGTCCGACGGGTCGGCCGACCCGCGGTGACCGGCGGGCCGAGGTCGGTTAGGGGTCGCGGTGGCGGAACCTCGGCTCGGCCGGGATCGGCCGTTCGGGAAGGGGCGGCCGGTCGTGGCGGGCCTGGTCGACAGTGTCGGCGAGGGTGCGACGGGCCCGGGTGCTGTCCGGATGGAACGGGCCGTGCTCGCGTAGCGCGTCGGTGAGCGCGGCGCGGTAGAGGGGGACGGCGTCGGCGGGCCGGCCGGCCTGGCGGTAGGTGTCGGCGAGGGCGCCCCGGGTGGCGCGGGTGTCGGGGTGGCCGGGGCCGAGGAGCTGCTCGCGGACGGCGAGAACACGTTCGTTCAGGTCGACGGCCTGCGGAAGCCGGCCGGTGGTCCGGTAGACCTCGGTGAGCTCGTCGGCGGTGCGTAGAGTGCGTGCGTCGCCGACGCCGTGTGCCCGGCTCCGGTCAGCGAGCAGTCGTTCGAGCAGCGGCACGGCCGCCTCGAGCTGCCCGGTGCGCCGGTAGCTCGTCGCGAGGGTGTCCCGGGTCTCGACGGTGTGGGGGTGCGCGGGGCCGAGGACGTGCTCGTGGCGGTCGAGGGCGCGTTCGAGGTGGGGGACGGCGTCGCCGGGTCGGCCCAGCCTGAGGTGGGCGGTGGCGAGGTTCTCGCGGGTCTCGGTGGTCTCGGGGTGGTCGGGGCCGAGGGCGCGTTCCCGGCCGGTCAGCGCGCGGCCGAACTCGCGTGCGGCGTCATCGAGTCGTCCGGCCCGCAGGTGGGCGCGGGCGAGTCCGTCGACCGTTTCGAGGGTGTCGGGGTGGTCGGGGCCGAGGGTGCGCTCGCGGCCGGTCAGCGCGCGGCCGAACTCGCGCGTGGCGTCGTCGAGCCGTCCGGCCTGGTGGTGGGTGACGGCGAGTTGGTGGCGGCTGCCGAGGGTGGCGGGATGCTCGGGGCCGAGGACCCGTCCGCGGGCGGCGAGGGTCTGCTCGAACAGCGGCACGGCGTCGCCTACCGCCCCGATCCGGCGGTAGGCGACGGCGAGGCTGTGACGGGTGTCGAGGGTGGCGGGGTGCTCCGGGCCGAGGATCCGCCGCCGGTCGGCGAGGGTGTCCCGCAGCAGTCGGGCCGCCTCGTCGCCGCGGCCGGCGGCGTCGTAGGCGCGGCCGAGGCTGTGCCGGCCTTCCAGGGTGTCGGGGTGCTCGGGGCCGAGGATGCGTTCTCGCTCGGCGAGGGTGCGCTGGAACAGGTTGACCGCGTGGTCGACCTGGCCGGCCTTCTGGAACGCCCAGGCGAGGGTGTCCCGGCTGACCAGGGTGGCGGGGTGCGCGGGGCCGAGGACGCGTTCGCGGTCGGCGACGGTGCGCTCGGCTAGGGCCTGTTTGGGAAGTTTATCGGGGCAGCCATTCGTTGATCGCGGCGATGGTGACTGTTGCTTCGTAGCGGACGGCTAGCTTGTCGTAGCGGGTCGCGACCGCCCGGTGGCGTTTGAGCCGGTTGATGCCGCACTCCACGGCG